>DATFRK010000959.1:0-2637 GCA_035263325.1 Pyrinomonadaceae bacterium
TCCCAATAGCCGCGGCCACTCGCCTCTAACAACCGCCGCACCAACGAATGGACCGAGTGTGGGTTCAAGTCTCGTAAGCGGTTGAGCATCGACTCGTCAAATACAAACCTGTTTGCGACTTCCGCATAAATCCAATCATCGACGGCATCAGCCGTAGCGCTCCAGCCAAATGTGTTGGAGACATGGTTTTCGATTTCTGCGACGCCGCGAAAGCCGTGTTGCAACATTCCCTCGTACCATTTCGGGTTGAGGGTCTTCGTGCGCGTCTCCAGTCTGACAGTTTCCTCAAGCGAGCGAATCTTTACCTCGTTCGACAAGGTATCTGACAAATAGATTGAAGGTTTGACCTGGGCCCGTTTTTCAACCGCCTTCGAAACGCCGCCGAGGTATTCAAAATAATGATCAACATCTGTCAGGCCGATCTCAAACGTGTCGATATTTTGATAAGTCGCTTCAACTCGAGCGAGTGCTTGGTCCATCGCCACTCGCGCTTCCCTACCCTCGATCGAATTCCCTTTGGCATCCCGCCCGTAAGCGAAACATTTTCGGGTCACAAACAGATCACCCAACGTGTCCTCTTTCTCCCACTGCGAGTCCATCACCATAAAGTTAACGTTGGTTCCGTAATTCCCAGGAGCGTTCGAAAAGACCCTAACAGCGGCTTCGTCGAAGTCAGAACCGTCAAGACCGCCTGCGCTCCCAGTTTGTTCGCACACGTGTTTGCGGAGGTAATTCAATTCATGAGGTTCGTCCAAGTGCGCTACCAGCCGCACCGCCTTATCAAGCAGTTGCACGGTCGGACTAAAGAGATCGCGAAAGATGCCGGACACGGTCATCACTACATCGATCCTGGGCCGGCCGAGCTTTTCAAGGGGAATAGGCTCAACAGCGGTAGCGCGGTTTAGACTGTCGCGCACTGGCCGTACACCGAGAAGCCACAATGCCTGGGCCACACCTTCACCCTGAGTCTTGATGTTATCGAGGCCCCATAAGACCAATGCCATTGCCGCCGGGTAACGACCGTTTTCTTGCCGGTAACGATTCAGCAAACTCTCTACCACCGCCTGACTGCGCGCGAAGGCAACAGCCGAAGGAACTGAGTAAGGATTTATCGCGTGTGTGTTCCTGCCAGTCGGCAAAACGTCAGGGTTCTGCACAATATCGGCGCCTGGACCAGGTTCGATAAACTCGCCTCTTAAACCGCGAACAAGAGAGTCGATCTCAGTATTGCTTTCCAGGTTGTTGGAAACACGTTCGAGTAAGGTGAAAATTGGTTGCCAGTCTTCGGCGGCCACGCCAGTATGGTGCTGCAGGAAGGCAACCGCGGAATCTGTGCCGTTGGTTAGGAACTCCTGCAGTGCCGCAACCACTAGTCCCTGGATCCTTTCGTTCTGAACTAGCCTCTCTTCTTTTGACAGGCCCTCGGTGCTTAAACCAAGCCTTTCGGCTATCAAGCCCGGCAAAGCCCGCGCACCGGCTTCCGGTCGGTCGAAGGCGACGATCATCCGCAGCAAATCGACGCGTTCAGGCGAAGACGAGGGTCGACCAAACACGTGCAGCCCAACTGGAATCAATCGTTGTTCAATCTCCAGTAACTGCTCGTAGAGATCGAGCACACGAGCATCACGCTGCGCTTCTTTCTCAGTTTGTTCGTTAGCCATCAAGAGGAACTAAAATCAACTTTACCAGGTAGGAAGATTCACCGTACTGATCTCAGGTAGCTTCACAAAGCGTGCCTGCAACAGCTCAGCCAGACGCCTCGTCTCTTCACTGGATTCAAACTGCCGCTGCGTGTCAACAACCAACACTCGAGCCCGTGTCTTTTGCAAGCCGATGCTTAGGGCAGCGAGTTCGGCTTCTATCACTTTCGTTCTCGGCACAGGTTTTCCATTACGGCGCCAGGCGACGTTGGAATGACCATCAGTAAACAGCAATAGCACGACTTCGCCGTGTTGGTCCTTGACCCGTTTGATTAGCTCAATAGCTGTAACGAGGCCGGCCGACAACGGTGTGCTGCCGCCCATGTTTAGTGAATCCAGTACTCGTCTGGCTCGCAGAATACTGCGGGATGGTGGCAAGTCTACATTCGCCGTTGTGCCATGAAACGAAATGATCGCCACGTTGTCCCGTTTCAAATAGGACTGGCGCAATAGTTTAAGAATACTCGACTTGGCTCGTGCAATGCGATTAGCCGCCATGCTGCCTGAGGTGTCTATAGCAAAGACGTAAAGCGTTCCCTGCTTGTGGGTGAGCACCTTATAACGCAGCGAGGCCGAGTCGACAGGCGTCAATTGCCGCGACACAGCCGGGTCATTAACCATCAAGGCTCTTAAAGTAGCGTCCAGGGCGATTCTAGCGTCAACAGTCCTGGTGCTAACTGCACGCGCATATCTCCCACGCCTGGGGCTGATCGCTGCCTTTGCGCGAGACGAAGTGCGACTCTGTGCGTGAGATTTGCGCGACCGTTGGCGTTTTTGCAGTTCCTTGTCCAGCTGTAACTGCGCCGCCCTGTTTTCCACTGCGGGTGGCGACCGAACTTCAGCGGTGTTACTGCGACCCTGACCGCGACTGCCCCCGGAGACTGAATTATCTGGCGGCTGATCGCTCTCCTGACTCGGTTGCCGCGGGCGTCTACTC
>DATFRK010000960.1:0-8245 GCA_035263325.1 Pyrinomonadaceae bacterium
CTCGCGGTAGTTGTGCGTGAGACAGGCCGAGAAGTTGAAATCGCCCTGGTTCGAGATCGCACCCACCGGACAGGCGGCCACGCACAGGTTGCACTCCAGGCAGGGGTTGTAGTCGAGCGGATGATCCTGGCTCGTCGTTTCCGCGTCGAGGAGCACGGTCCCGAGCAGGACGAAGTTGCCGAACTTCGGGTGGATGACGTTGCGATGGATGCCCATGTGACCGAGTCCGGCAGCGACGGCGACGGGTTTATGCGACACGATCCAGACCTTGCCCAGGCCCACCCGTTCCATCTCCATGGGAAATCCCATCGCCGGGTTGATGGCCCGCACTCCGCGGTCTGCGAGCGCCATTATGATGTGGTGTGCCGTTTCGTTGACCGTTTCACCGGTCTGGTGAAACTCGACATTGGCCACCGAGCGCGCCGGGCTGCGAATAGGCTCGCGATTCAGGCGCCGGACCAGGCTTATGAGTGATTTAGTGTGCGGAAAGAATTGCAGAATATCACTTCGCTGATCGTCGAGTGCCGGGCGCTGGAGATCAACAAAGCCAACGTCATCAGCGCCTGCCTGGAGGCAGAGTCGACGCAACCAGTGTGCGTCGAGAGTATTGGGGCGGCGAGCAGGTGGTTTGATGGCCGCCAGTTCGTGGAATCGCTTTACCGTGGGATGTTCTGAAAGCTTACTCATAACCAATAACTCCTTGTTGCATATACAACTATTGCTGGCAAAAAAAGGGGGCGTCAAGTTTTGCGCGCAGCCGCGCGCAACGCCCGCGTAGAGCGGTCTAGTTTGGCGATATGTTCCTTGCCCAGGAGTTCAATAGCCTCCTGCTGGGCTGCTTCCCAGGCCGGCAGCGTTTTTAACAAGAGTTTCCTGCCACTCGCGGTGAGTCTTAGCAAACTGGTGCGCGCGTCTTCGCCCGGCCGTTGGTCGAGCCAGCCTTGGGTCCGGAGTCTTTCGATATCCCGACTCAAAGTTGATCGATCGAGGTGAAGGGCACGACAGACGTCCTGCTGTCGGGGTTCATTCAGATAGGCCACGGCGGCCAGGATGTTCATCTGGCTGACGGTCAGGCCATACGGTCGCAACGCGTGGTTGTAGATCTTGGTCACCGCACGAGTAATCAGGCGCAGTCTCACCGCCACACACTGCTCGGCTATCACCTTGATGGCTTCGTTCGTTTCGTCAGCCTTCGGGTTCATGACTACCAGTATTTATTATTGTATATACAACTATTGTACTCGTCAAGCATTTACACCTTCGCTGGTAAATGACCGCTCCCGCAGTGAGAGGCGTTAATGTTCAGCTTTTTTCTGTCTGAGCCGTTCAAGCAAATGCCGCAGACCGCTGCGGTGCTCCGGTAGGTTGATAAGCCCCTCGGTATCGGCGGCCTTGATCGCTAACAACAGGCTTTCAGAATCGACGGCGCCCGTGTATTGAACGCTGTTCAGATAGAGCGTTGGCGTTCCGGTTATGTGTTCGTCGAAGAGGCTTAGCTGATAGTCCGTTTGGATCTGTTTGAGGAAGGTGTGATTCGCCATGTCGTTGGCAAAACGATCGGTGTTCAGCCCAATGCGTCTGGCGTAGTGTTGCAGGTGCTTGTCGTCGAGAGATTCCTGGTGTTTGAATAGCTCGTCGTGCATTTGCCAAAACTTTTCCTGGGCGTCTGCTGCTTCAGAAGCTTCCGCGGCCCGCATTGAATGAGGGTGGTTTTTGACAAGGGGAAAGTGACGATAAACGAAACGCAAACTGGTACTCAGCAGTTGCCGCACCTCTTTGAGCGTGGGATAAATCATCCCGCAGTCGACGCATTCAAAGTCGCCGTATTCAAGTAGGGTTACGGGAGCACTGCTGGGACCAAGGACGTGGTCTCGCTCGTTGACGTCATTTTTAAGGCGCACTACTTCGTTCATGACGATTACCGAAATTAACGGGTGTGGGCAAATGGTATTACAGTCTACGTCGAACGTCGAATGTCCAACGTCGAAAGTCGTTTTCGCTTCGCAGACTTTGGACTTCAGACGTTCGACGTTGGACTAAACTTGATTACACCCAGCACCGTGAGAACTGCGAATAAAAGGAACACCAGCAGTTGGGTAATGGCAAAAGGCGGTTCTGACTGCGTCGGAGCCAGGGCGTTGAGTGACGGCACTTTTTGGAAGAGTTGCGCTATCAGTACAAAAACATTTAGGTAGAGAGCTAACATCGCAGTGACTACGTAGATCCAACGCCACGCATCAGCAAGCTTCCGTCGATAGCGTGCGTAGATCGCCACGTCCAGAATTAGCAACGAGATAATGGCGAGACCGATACCCGGAGTGAAGCCATGAAAGGGAAACAAGAGCCCGGTCACGCTGGTTAACACGGTGCTGAGAAGAAACACGGCCGTCCAAACGTTCAGTCGCTTGCCCGATAGCAGCCCACCCATTACTACGAGGCCGGAAAGAATTCCTATCAGACTTATCAGTACGTGGCTATAGAGAAGCGTCTTCATCATTGGATTCTGTTTAAAACGTCGTCGCTGGAGGCAAACACTCAGTAGTCCATCATGACGGCTCACCTGGGCTCAACTTCAGTTCTCATAGCTTTGCCTCAAAAAGTCAGATCTAGCGCGGAGTCGGGGGGTATTTTGTTAGTGTTTGATTCGTGTGATTTCGTGGACCGTTCTCGTTTCCCCAAGGACGGATCCACGAACTCACACGAAAAAACACGAAACTCAGATTAGGCGAGCTTACACTAACGTTTGAGCGTACCGGTCGTCCAGTAATGAGGGGTCTGGATGTCGCTCTTGGAGTTAACAATTCTTGACAACTTTTTACTTGCCGTTGACACGGTTTGAGCGGAGTCAGGGTAGTCTAAGCTCCAAAAGATCGTAGGGTCTCATCCGGCACCAAACGCCGGAATCGTACGGTCTCACGCGTATCGTCAAAGTTCGTAGGTAGCAAAGGCTCCTGGTTGGAGGTCAGCATGAAGTCCAAAAGAAGAAAGTTTTGGCGCGATAATCGGTTTCGTTTGCTGCTCACCCTCGAACTTGCCGTGATGCTACCGGCCGCGGCCTTGATCTATGTGAATTTCAGCCACTTACACTCAATCATGCGCGGGAAGAAGGTTGAAGCGCTGATTCATCGCGACTTCCAGTATGTCCTGGGTGTCTCGGAGAAGCGAATAAATCAAGAGATTTACGCGAAGACAGAGGAGGTCCGCGGAAAGGTCAACGCCGCTAGCATTGGCAAGCCTGGGGATGTCGAAAAGGAGTTGGACGAAATCCTTTACACCCGACCCTGGATAGCCCACTTGACACTTTTCGATAGAGATAAAGGTGCAATTACTCGTTCTCAACCGCGTTGTCTTAATGATCCTTCTGTTCATGAGGAACACGAAGCTATAGCCAAGGGGTTTCCCGAGTGGTTTAACATTGAAGGAAAAATGCTCGCAGAGCAGATTCGCAAAAAGCCCCAACAGGCGATCTTTAGCTCTGGTCCAGCCAAGCGGAACGGCGCAGAATCGTTCATGACCACTGCTGTATTCATTCCTCAGAACGCATCAGATGATCACCTCGTTTTGGCGGCCGCCTCCTTCGAACCAGACTACCTGAAGGAAACCTTCTTCCCGAGCATGCTCCACGAGTTGATCACGCAAAAGCTAAGTGAGGACGACGATGAACCGCTGGCCATGATGGTTTTTCCCACACCGCCCGAAGGCTTTATGAGTGATCCCAAACCTTTGGTTGTCTCGCCGGGTTGGGGCTCAGGGAAAGCAGAAGTTACCCGGAATCTGGATAACGTTTTCCGGGGGCTCTCGCTGGGGATCAAGTTTCAGGGCACGACAGCGGACGCCATTGGCCGTCGTTGGGCCGTGCAGAGCTTTTGGATATTAGGCGTGCTGTCGGTGCTCATGATCGGTGGACTAATTCTTGCCTATCGTAGTGTCAACCGCGAAATGTCTTTGGCCCGCTTGAAGTCCGATTTTGTCTCCAACGTGTCCCACGAGTTGCGCACCCCGTTAGCTTTAATTCGCCTGTACGCTGAGACGCTGGAGTTAGGTCGCATCACTACGTCTGAGAAGAAAGAGGAGTATTACCGGATCATTCGCAAGGAAAGTGAACGACTGAGTGCGCTCATCAATAACATTCTCGACTTCTCGCGCATCGAGGCCGGGCGTAAGGAGTATGACTTCCGCGAAACAGATATTGCCGAATTGGTTCGTAATACACTCGACACCTACCGTTATCAAATTGAGCAACAGGGGTTTTCGTTGGAAGAGAATCTCGCCCCGGGAATTCCCCGGGTTCGGGTTGATCGAGAAGCCATCGCCCGTGCCCTGGTCAATCTGGTGAACAATGCCTTGAAGTACTCGGCCAATGAGAAATTCCTGGGCGTGAAGCTTTATCGCCAGGATGACGATCTGAAACTCGAAGTCAGCGATCGCGGCATTGGTATTCCGCGGCGCGAACAAGGCAAGATTTTCGAAAAGTTCTATCGCACCGGTGACCCGTTGGTGCACAACACGAAGGGTAGCGGACTAGGACTCGCACTGGTCCGGCACATTACGGACGCACACGGAGGAGACGTGCAGGTCGAAAGCACGCCGGGAAAGGGAAGCAAATTCACCCTGTCGTTGCCCCTATCTGGTCCTCCACAGCTGGCTAATGAAACAGCCTGAGGTAACCATCATGAAAAGTAGATCGGACATTGATACTCGGGCACAAGGTACCCGGCCCAACGCCGAGGTAAGCACAGGCAAAAAAACGCGCATCCTGATTATTGAAGATGAGCCCGCAATGGTGGCAGGTCTCCGCGACAACTTCGAGTACGAAGGATATGAGGTGATCAGCGCTGGCGACGGTGTCGCAGGGCTGGAGCGTGGCCTGGCGGATAATCCCGACCTGGTGTTACTGGACGTGATGATGCCGCGCATGAGTGGTCTCGATGTATGCAAGACCCTTAAAGCCAGTCGTCCTTCAATTCCGATCATCATGCTGACCGCTCGGGGTCAGGAGATCGACAAGGTGGTTGGTTTGGAGCTGGGGGCTGATGATTACGTCACCAAGCCTTTCTCGATTCGTGAATTGATGGCTCGCGTAAAGGCAGTGTTGCGCCGGTCCTCGTCGGCTGCCGCGGCCCCGGACGTCTATCGATTCAGTGACGTTGAGGTCAACATCCGCGCCAACGAAGTACGACGCGGCGGTACCTTGTTGGATCTTTCGGCAAAAGAATTTGCCTTACTCGCTTACTTTGTGTCGCATCCTACGGAAACACTCAGTCGCGACCGGCTACTGGATGCGGTTTGGGGGTACGAGAACTACCCGAACACCCGGACGGTCGATACACATATTGTTCATCTCAGGCAGAAGTTAGAGCCAAACCCAGAAGAGCCACGATTCATTCTTACGATTCATGGCACCGGATATAAATTCGTCGGTTGAGGTTCAAGCTATGAGCCAGGCAGGATTCAACGGAGCGATTGCGACGGCTCTCGTGGATACGAGAGTGTCTTCACAGCCGGAGCGTGACGACAGTTTGGCGCAACTCGAGCACCTGGAAATGGCGCTCGCGTCGCTGAAACAGGACCATGCTGAGTTGCACACGGCGATCTTTGAAGCGGCGCAAGTACATCGACGTTTGTGTGCGCCGCGCTTGATCCGTCGCGGCGATTTCGAAGTCGCGAGTGAGATTTTCGCCGTGCGCCATTTGCCGGGCGACTTTTTCACCGTGTATGAGAAGGGATCGGATCTGATCCTGGCCCTGGGTGATATCGCAGGTAAAGGTTTGGCTGCCGGAATGTGGACTACGCACCTCGTAGGGTTAGTGGGCGCGCACAGTGAGACGGTCTCTGACCCGGAAGCGATCGTAGCGGGAGTGAACCGGGATCTGTGTCGCATGGCGTTGGCTACCCCACTGGCCAGCTTGTTCCTGGCGCGACTTGATCCAAACACTGGCCGCTTGGACTACTGCAGCGCCGGGCATCCGCCGGCGATGCTGTTACGGGCAAATAACGAATTGGAATTACTCTCCGAAGGTGGGCTCTTGCTTGGCGTGGTCGCCACTGCCGCTTACACTCGTGGTAGTGTCGAATTAGGCGAAAACGATGTGCTAGTGGTGTACTCGGATGGAGTTCACGAGGCCCGTAACAGGGCGGAAATGGAGTTTGGTTATCAACGTCTGGAAGCGCAGTTGCGACGATCAGCCAAAAGCACAGCTGAGGCAGTGCTGTTCTCCGTGCTGGGCGCTGTGCAGGATTTTGCCGCCTCCGCGCCCCTGGTTGACGATACCTCGCTGGTGGTGGTGCGCCGATCGCAACAGCGCGCCAAGCAACTACACTGAGTCAGTCGCAACAAAACTGCTGAGTCGAACGTAACTCCATAAAACGCTTCAATTCGATCAGAGATTATACGGTTGAACCTTCAGGGCTATTTCAGGAAGAATGGTGTCATGAACTACCAGCGGGCGTGGGCTTCTCAATTTTGTAGGGTTTTCGTACTCGTACCTCTGACAGCCTTCCTCGTAGGCTGTGTCAACAAGGCGCAACAGAGTTTCGACCGACCACCTGCACCTGTTGCCGTGACTGCGGCCGTGGCGCAGGATGTCCCTACCTATCTTGATGCGATTGGTAAGACCGTCGCCCGAGAAACCGTGTCGATTCAGCCACAGGTTTCGGGCCGCATTGTTCAGATCCACTTTACTGACGGCGCCAACGTGAAAAAGGGCGACATGCTCTTCACCATCGATTCCCGTCCCTTTGAAGCAAATGTGAAGCAGGCACAGGCTAACCTGTCGCGTGATCAGGCGCTGAAGAAACAGGCGGAAGCGAATCTGGCCCGCGAGATCGCGCAAGCCAAGTGGGGCGTTACTCAACTGAAGCGCTACACCGACCTGGTCGAACACGGGGTCATTCCGCGCGAGCAGTACGAACAGCTGCGCGCTAACCAGGACACCCTGGACGCTAATGTTGAAGCAGCTCGCGCCGCCGTACACAGCGCTGACGAGGCGATCAAGGTAGATAGCGCCGCCATCGACAGTGCCAAGGTACAACTCAGTTATTGTTACATTCGCTCACCCATCGACGGTCGCGCGGGTCAGCGGCTCGTAGATATTGGGAACGTTGTAAACCCGGGTGGTTCGGGCGGTGGCAACCCGGCTGGTAGCGCTTCAGGGAGCGGTAATCCTCCGAGCAGCAACACACTATTGGTCATCGAGCGTCTTGATCCAATCTACGCCGACTTCACCATCTCCCAAAATGATCTGACCCAGGTCCAGGAGCAGATGCGTGCAGGTTCGCTCAGGGCTGAGGTGCGTTTGCCCGACGCCGCTGATGATCCGGTGACGGGGCAACTTACCTTTCTCGACAACGCCGTGCAGAATGCAACCGGTACAGTCAACCTGCGCGCGACCATTTCCAACAGCGGTCATCGTTTTTGGCCCGGTCGCTTCGTCAACATCCGCTTGATTCTGAGTACGATTCAACAAGCAGTACTTGTGCCGGCGGTGGCGCCGCAGATGTCAGCCAAGGGTTCGTTCGTCTACGTGGTGAAGCCGGATTCAACGGCCGAGCAGCGACCAGTTACCCTCGGGCAGCGGCAGGGTGATCTGATCGTGATCGAGAAGGGAATTGCGGCCGGCGAAAAAGTTATAACTAACGGCCAGCTTGGCGTTACCCCTGGCGGTAAAGTTCAGGTCGAACAACCACGCACTGGCAATGGGCAGGCGGCAGCGAACGGAGTGAAGTAATGAATCTCTCCGAGCCATTCATTCGCCGCCCGGTAATGACCGCGGTGTTAACCCTGTCGGTCATCCTCTTTGGCGTCCTGAGTTACTTCCAACTGCCGGTGAACGATCTGCCGGCGGTGGATTATCCGGTCATCCAGGTGTCGGTGGGATACCCGGGCGCCAGTCCGGATACCATCGCCAACAATATTGCGACGCCACTCGAGCGTCAGTTCATGCAGATCAACGGGCTCGAGGTGGTCACCTCACGCAGTGCCCAGGGTGTTGCCACTTTTACGCTCCAGTTCGCGCTCGATAAGAACATCGATGCCGCCGCCACAGATGTGCAGACGGCGATTTCGCAGTCCATCAGTAGTCTGCCGGCGGACTTACCATCGCCGCCCACTTATTCAAAGAGTAATCCCAACGATCAGGCGATTATGTACATCGCGCTGACCAGTGATTCGGTCACGCCCGGGCAGCTCTATGACTATGCCAGCACTCAGGTGGGCCAGCGCATCAGCATTCTGCCTGGCGTCTCC
>DATFRK010000961.1:0-4073 GCA_035263325.1 Pyrinomonadaceae bacterium
TAGAGAATCTGAAGACCGTTGTGGCCGCGGCCCAAACTGCGCATCCCGGTCAGTCTCCCGACCTATTCAAGGCCTGTACGCGAAGTGTGAGTGGAGCGCAACGACGTCTCAACAGCGCTATTACACCCGCCGGTGCTGACCAATTCAGCTTGCTATTTTTCCTGTTGTCAGACGACCCGGATGAAATTACGTTGTTGAAGGTCACGCAAAGTTGTAGTCGCGATCTGAATGGAGTTATTGCTGATCCCAACCTCACCACCGCAACCGCCAGCTTCGAGCAGGCGCGAGTGTTCATAACTGATCAATTCAAAGCAATCGATCAGGCAGCGGCGGGCAAGAAGGCCACCGCTGATATGAAATTCACCCGCCGTACTTTGTCTACACTTTTCAAAGAAGTGAACATCTTTGCTGTCAGCCCGGTGTTTGTGTTTGATGTGGCAAAAATAGGGCCCAGTGGTCCAGGCCGGCTGGGAGGAGTACGTTATGGACCAGGAGGAGGAATCCGGTTCGAGTTAGCGAGCGTGGCCCACTTCACGTTCGGCTACGCGCGAAATGTTAGACCGGGTCCAGGTGAAGGAAAGGGCAACTTTTTCTTTGCAATTGGGGTGAGGGATCTCTTTCATTGATTCAACCCTTTGGAGTGCGGCGACTCGTCGCCGCTTTGTGATCCTTCAACTCACGATCCCAAGGCGTCGACGGGTCGGCGCACTCCAAAATTGCTTCCTGCGCCGGTCGTCAATATAATTCGCCGTTTCGAAAACTAAGTCACAGAACAAAGACAATGACTAATCAAGAACTAATCTCTAAGCTCAACGGAATACTACTGCCGTTTACGACCCCTTTCAGCAAAGACGGTCAGATACTTTCAGCTGACCTGGTGGCAAACTTAGACCGCTGGAATTTTACGGGAATAACGGGTTATGCAGCCCTTGGCTCCACTGGCGAGCGCGTCCACCTCGACGAGCGTGAGTACCTGCAAATAATCGAAACGTCCCGCGCGGCGGTGCCAGGTTCGCTGGCTTTCATTGCCGGCGCCGGGCAGCAGAGTGTCATTGGCACAGTTAACGAGGTCAAGAAAGCGGCGCAAGCTGGAGCTGATGCAGTCTTGGTGATCACTCCAAGTTTTTATCGCACTGCGATAACCCAGCAGGCTCTGCTCGCTTTCTACCGCGCAGTGGCCGATGCATCACCGGTACCCGTACTGCTCTACAGCATGCCTGCACTGACGGGTATCAAGATCGAACCGGCCACCATCGCGGAGTTGAGCAGTCATCCCAACATCATCGGCGTCAAGGACAGCTCCAACGATATCGCAGGGTTTAAATCGACTGTCGAACTTTGCCCCCGTTCGTTTGCGGTTATGACTGGTAACGGCACAGTGCTGCTCGATGCGCTGAGAGCGGGTGCTACCGGGGGAATACTGGCTGTGGGTTGCACCGTTCCGGAGATCTGCGTCGAGATACTTCGGGCTCACCGTGCCGGTGAGGCGGAAGCCGCCTCCGAGTTACAGACGAAACTGACGCCGCTGGCTGCCGCAGTCACTACGAGGTTCGGCATCGGTGGGCTAAAGACAGCGCTTGAACTTTCGGGTTATCGCGGTGGTGTCGTACGTGATCCGCTGCGAATGCCAGACCCAGCGGCCTGTGCCGAAATTGAAGAGTTGTTGGCGACAGCGACTTCAGCCCTCAAGGTCGCGTCAACAACTTAGCGTGGAAATCCGATTTCTTGGAGAGCATTACAAGCCTCGGCTAGCACAACCAATGCATCCTCAGTAGAATGTCCCGCGGGAGCTGAACTACCTTGAGCACAGCCGAACCTGCTTGTTACAGCACGCCTGAAGATTCAGGTCTGCGAGTCGAAGCGATTCCTTTCGACCGCATTCCCCACCAATCACATTTGTTTCTCGACTACCTGAGAGATCCGCTTGTATTGCGGCGCTTCTACCCGTCCGCCGTCCAATTCCATCACGAATTGCCGCAGCGGATTCCTGAAGTACTCGCGGCCCATCAAGTGGATCGCGGCAAGGTAGCCGATGCCCTGGAGGCAATGAACAAGCGTTGGGGAGCGGGTGAGGAGACACTCAAGAACATTCAATTGCTGCGCGAAGCGGATTGCATCGCTGTAGTTTCGGGTCAACAGGCAGGGTTGTTCACTGGTCCTCTCTACACGATCTATAAAGCGTTGTCAGCCGTGAAACTGGCTGGTTGTCTGCGGCAGCGCAACACCAAGGCTGTGCCGGTCTTCTGGGTGGCAGCTGAAGATCACGATTTCGTCGAAGTGTCCAAAGCGGAATTTATCAACCGTGACTGTCAACTGGGCAGTGTTGAAGTCGCAGCTAATATTCACTTCGAAGGACAACCTGTTGGCCAGGTCAAATTGGATGAGTCGATTAACAAGGTAGTCGACGAACTCTTTGAACAACTGCCCAACTCGGAATTTGCCACGGAAATGAAGCAGTTGACCCAGAAGGCCTGGCAGCCTGGGCGAGGCTTTGTGGATAGTTTTGCCATGATGATGACAGAGTTGCTCGGTCGTTATGGCCTGATCTTTCTAGATCCGCTTGATCCTGACCTGAAGCAACTGGCGGCGCCACTTTATGCAAAAGCTGCGTTGCATGCCTTCGAGATCGCTACCGCAATTGAACAGCGCAGTCGCGAACTGGAAAGTGCGGGCTATCACGCCCAGGTGATGGCCTCGGCAAATTCGTTTCCCCTGTTCTTCCACGACACCAACGGTGCGCGTCACGCGGTTAGCAGGACCGAGAGCGGTAAGTATCGGGTGAAAGAACGTGATGAGGAGTATTCTGCGGCAGAACTCGCAGAGCTCGCGCTAAAAGAGCCAACCCGATTCAGTCCAAACGTCACCTTGCGGGCGGTGGTCCAGGACTACCTGCTGCCAACCATCGCTTATCACGGTGGCTCCGCGGAGATTGCCTATTTCGCGCAAACCGCCGAGGCCTATCGGGTGCTTGAACGTCCTGCGACACCGATCCTGGCGCGCTCGAGTCTGACCATGATGGAACGACATGCTGGTCGCGTTTTGGAACGATATGGACTGTCGTTGAGTGATTTCTTTGAAGGTTATGAAGCCGTCATCAAGCGCGTGGTCGAGGAACACCTCGGGGCTGACACAGCGAAACTTTTTTCGAAAGCAGAAGACAAGGTGAACCAGGAGCTCGATCGTTTGCGGCAGGAGTTGCAGGCGATCGATCCAACCCTGGCGAGTGCGCTCGACACTGGCCGAAAGAAGATTAACTACCAGCTCGATGGACTACGGACGCGTTTTGTGCGCGCGCAAATGACTCGGGATGAAGCCGCGCACCGTCAATTGCAGAGAGCTTTTGATCAACTCTATCCGAACAAAGAATTGCAGGAGCGACACATCAATATCACGTCGTTGCTGGCTCGCCACGGCACGTACGTAATTGAGTGGATCTACAATGCGATCAACCTCGGATCTAATGAACACCAGGTCGTAAAGCTGTGAATTTGGTGCTTGGTGCTTTGTACTTGGTACTTTGTCCTTGGTGCTGACTGCGTCATCATGGAGTTGAGTGATACAACGCCCGCCCCACCAAGAACAAAGAACCAAGTACTAAGCACAAAGTACAAAAAACGAAAACGCTAAACTCCAATACAAACCTCAAGACCCAAATGTCCAAAATCCGAGTCCTCGCAGATCACGTCGCCAATCAGATTGCTGCCGGCGAAGTGGTAGAACGTCCTGCCTCAGTCGCCAAAGAATTAGTAGAAAACAGTATCGATGCCGGCGCCACGCGCATCACCGTCGAGATTGAAGCTGGTGGGCGACGCCTGCTGAAAGTGTCCGATGACGGTGAAGGCATGGTGCGCGACGACGCGGTGTTGGCTTTCGAACGCCACGCCACCTCGAAGATTCACGACGCAGACGACCTGGCGGCGATTGCCACTCTGGGATTTCGCGGCGAGGCGTTAGCTTCAATTGCCTCAGTGGCGAAAGTCGAACTCATCACCAACACCGAGGACGCGGGGCCGGCTACCCGGGTAACAATTGATGGCGGCCGGGTGCGCAATGTGAAGGACGCGGCCCATCCT
>DATFRK010000962.1:0-7133 GCA_035263325.1 Pyrinomonadaceae bacterium
AGCCGGGCGTGGAATCTATTTTATGCCTGGCCCCCAGCATACGCGCGCGTTCAGCTATGCCAGCGAGTCCGAAACCGCCATTGCTCTCGCTGCGCGCTTCCCGAGATGGTCCAATACCCTTGCCGTTGTCCTGGATAGATACTACCACCTCGCCATTTACTCTCTTGATCCCAACCCGAGCTTCACTGGCTTCGGCGTGCTTGATCACATTGTTGAGCCCTTCCTGCACAATCCGGTAGACGCTAATCTCGGCGGCGGAAGAAAGTAGACCATCTATCTGGTCCAGGTCAGTCGAGAGTTGCATCGAAGTCGCATCAGAAACTTTTCTGACCATTGATTCGACCGCCGACGCTAACCCCAGGCGATCCAACTCGTACGGTCTTAAGTTGTGCGCTATCTCCCGCACTTCATCGATACCTGAAAGCGCAGTACTGGAAATCTCCTCCAACTGCTCGTGGACACTCTCGTGGTCCGACATATCCATCATGCAGATAATGGCCCGATTCCTGATTATTGATAATCTCTGACCCAGGCCGTCGTGCAATTCCGCGGCAATGCGCCTCTGCTCCTCATCACGCAGGTGAATCAACTGTCCGGTCATATTTCGCAGCGCCCGTTCAGAATTCTTAAGTTCGGTTACGTCGCGAATGATGATCAGTAAGCACGGTTCCTTGTTGATGACGATCGACTCTGACGACAGTATCACCGGCCGCAATTGACCTGTCTTGGTACGAATGTTTGTTTCAAAATCACGTACGTAACTCTCGTTCACAATCTGGCTGAGGATTCTTTCCCTGTCGGCTGGATTGGCATAGAGGTTGAGGTCCATGGGTGTACGTCCCAGAGCCTCAGGGCGCGGGAACCCGAAGAGTGCTTCCCAACGATCGTTAACTTCCAGGATGACTTCGTCAGAGCGCCGGGTAATGACAAAAGCGTCCGGGCTCGAACGGAATGCCTTGGAAAACTTTTCTTCAGAAAGTTGGCGGGAATGTTCGGCTCCGGAACGTCTTGAGCGTTGCACCAGCAGGGTAACGATCAGCAGTGCTTGCACCGTAACTAATGCCACTACTCCCATGATCTGCCATTTGTATTGTTGCCAAAAGCTGAGTTCCTTGAAACTGATTACGTTCCCGGGCGGCAACTCCTTTTCGCTAATTCCCCACCGCTGCAATTGCCGCCAATCGAATACGGGAATCGTCGGAGCATTTTGCACGGGAATGTCTTGCGCTCTTGTACCCTCGGTAATTTTTTGGACGATCTCCGCGGTCCGGGCGCCAATTGCTTCGGCAGTATTGATGTAACCACCGATACTGCCGGCGCCGATGCTGGGCTGAGACATTCCATAGATGGGTAAGTTCGTTGACTGGGCCACCAGGCCCAGGACTTCCCCGGCCTCCAACACTCGGCCTTCATCGTTTCGAGCCTGCTGCCAAACGTAAAGAATAATGGACTTTGGCGGCAAACTGCTTACTCTTGCCACCAACTCGTTTGGTTCAAGGTCAGTGAGGTAAGCGATTGACGGTCGGCTTTGATAATTCGCTAACTCTTCGCGGGCCAACTTCTCAAAGTGCTTATCATGATCGAGCGAGCCACTGATGATGAACACTTGTTGGGTATTCGGGTGCAGCTTTAGGGCCAGGTCCAGCGTTTCTTTGTGAGTGTTGATGTTGATGATGCCAGTCATTCCCGGGAAAGCGGTCAGCGTTTCCGGGTCGGGATGTTTGGCGGCTATGAAGACAATTGGCGAATGCGGAAAGAGTTCACTGCGGTACTTAGTCAAAAAATCGAGTGAGGCATCAGAGGTGGCCACCACCACATCGATCGGGCGATCGGCGTACTTTTGCCGCAGGTAGTCGCGTAGGATGACTGCCTGGTTATCGCCAGGGAAACGGTTGTTCTCCAAATATTCGGAATAGTATTCAACTCCCGGCCGCAACCTTGCTTGAAAACTCTGGTCGAACCTGACATTCCACGGATAGTCCTTGTTGTACCAGTAAAGGACCAGGACCCGCTTTGGGGCTGGTTGGGCCAACACAGCCACCGCGAACGATGAAATTACAACGCAGGCGAGCACCGCTGTGAGGACAACGAGCGATCTAAGTCTGAGTGAGTTCCTATCGAGCATGGACGCACCCTTGAACCGCTGGCGCGACTAGAAAATAAATTTCAACGCAAACTGGATTTGCCGCGACGAACCTGACTCGCCCGTCGGGAAGCGCGTGTTCACGATCCGACCAAAGGCCGGGGTGCCAACCACGCTGCCTGGCTGACCGAAGTTGGCATGATTGAAAAGGTCGAAGAACTCAGCGCGAAATTGCATCCGTACCTGTTCACCCAGCTTCGTGTTCTTGATGACTGAAAAATCAGTGTTGCTGAATTCGGGTCCGATGACCACGTTGCGACCCAAGTTACCAAAATCAGCAACCGGAGTGAACACCGTCGTGTCAAACCAACGGTCCACACTACCGTTGATATTTATAGGACCACTAACGTTCGGTCTGAGTGTGTTCGCCATACCGTTGACCGTGCTGTTACTGGTCACTATGTTGACCGGATTACCACTCTGGGCCTGTACGATGGCGCTCAACTGCCAGCCAGACTTCAACTGGTTTCCTTTAAAGGGCAACTCGTACAACGCACTCACCACGAAGCGATGCCGTGCATCAAAATCGGAAAGACCACGATCACGGCGCAGGTCGTAACTATTCTGGACCACCACTCCTTGCAAGCTTAACGAATTGTAGTCGAGCGATTTGGACCACGTATAGGAGGCATTGAACTGGACGCCACGGGTGAGCCGCTGGGTTGCCGAGACCCAGAGCGCGTTGTAAGTGGAGTTGCCGGAGCCCTCTACCTGCATGACGTTACCGAGCGGTGTGCCCGGCAGGATGGGACTCGAGTCAGACAGCGCGGGAAAGGGGCGCACTCCATTTATGGGTTGGTTGATGTTGCGCCGGATAATCAGGTGGGTTCCTTTTGAGCCAAAGTAACCGGCCATCATTACCAGGCTGGGCGACAACTCACGTTGCAGATTCAGATTCCACGACTGGATGTAGGCATTATCGAATCCGTGGTCCACCGTCTGCGGCGCCAGGCCGGCGGCAGTAGCGACGTCGATGGCATTGCTCAAACTGATCGGTCCGCCAACAGTGAGTGGCAGGGCCAGGGGCGGGTTAGCACTTCTACCTGAGGCCACGCTAGTCATCGGCTGGTCCACCAGGATGGCGTAAGCGGCGCGCAACACGGTGGTGCCGTGCCCAAAAGGATCCCAGGCAAAACCTACGCGCGGTTGAAAGTTCTTGTTGTTTTGCTTGTAGATTTCCCCAATCTGTGAGCCCACCCGTAACAGTGAAGCGGATTGTGGGTCAAAGACGATGAAACGATCGTAGCGTTCGGTTGGCGTGATATTCCAATCGTAACGCAAACCCAGCTCGAGGCTCAGCGTGGGTCGAAACTTGAAGTTGTCCTGCACAAAAAAACCGAGCGCAGCCTGGGTAATGCTGCTCGATTGATCTCCTAGCGTCACGTTAAATGAGTTTGCTGTGTCCGCCAGAAAAGCGCCGACGGTGGGAAAGTTAAAAGTGCCGGTGCCCACGCGGATGTTGTTGTTCAGAAATCTTCGATACTCACCACCAAACTTCAAAGAGTGACTCCCCTTCAGGTAGTTCAGCGTGTCGCCGAATACGTAAGTCGTATCGCCGCGGCCCGAAGGAAATATCGATGGCCCACCAAAATTTAGGCTGCCGCCGGCAACGTTGATTTGCGGCAACCCGATGGCGTCGGTAATCCCGTTGCGGATACCGAAAGTTAAGGGATTCAGCTGCGCAGTGGGCGCGTCCAGACCAAAGATGCGATTGAAACCGAGTCGCATCTCGTTAACTACCGTGGGACCAAACGTGTGCGTTTCATTGATGGTCAAAATCTGGCGTAGCGAGTGATGCATGTTGCCGAAGCCAGGAATCGTGTTGCCCTGGCGGTTCGGCTCGATAAAGTTTCGGGTCTGAATGGCATAGTAACCGTGCAGGCGATCTCTCTCGCTCAGATTGTGGCTGATGTCGATGGTCCAGTGATCGATATTGACCGGCGCCGTAGCCGCGCCAATGAAACGCGGCGTACCTGAAGAATCAATAAAGTTCGCTCGCGGAATGAGGTTTATCAGCCTGGCGATAACCGGATCAGAGGCAGAGTTACGTTCCTCGTCACTGAGCACCAGACTATTAAGATCCAGGCCCTGGCGGTGACGCAGGCCTTCATAGGTGAAGAAGAAGAACGTCTTTTGCTTGATGATTGGCCCACCGAAATTGCCGCCAAACAGATTGCGTTTGAACGGTGGTGGCTCACTCGCAGTGAAGTTGAAAAAGTTGCGCGCGTCCAACACATCATTCCGGAAAAACTCAAACACCTCACCGTGAAATTGATTACTGCCCGAGCGGGTCGCGATGTTGACCACAGCGCCGGAGTTTTGTCCATACTCGGCACTAAAGGTTGAGTTGTCTGCCTTAAACTCCTGCACACTGCTGATCGACGGTTGGAAACTGATCGAGTTAAACCAAAGGTTGTTTAGCGTGATGCCGTTGACCAAGTAGTTGACCGTTTCCTCCCGATTGCCGGCGGTGTTGATAGCGAAAGAACCGCTGCCACGAATCGGCACGGTCGAGAAACCGTTCTGGGGTGGCGTCACCGTACCGGGAACAAGCAAACCGAGGTCGAGGAAGTAGCGGCCGTTGAGTGGCGCCTCCTGGACCATCCGCTTCTCTATCACATGACCCACTGACGTAGTAGAGCGTTCGATCAAGTTATTCGATACCGTCACAGTTACTTGCTCGGAAACATCGCCGACGTGAAGCTGAAAGTCCTGGGTTATTTTCCGGGCCACCTCCACTCCAACTTTTTCCAGGCTCTGTCCCTGGAAGCCCGCGGCCTTTACCTCCAGCCGGTAATCACCAACGGGAAGAGCAGCGACGTAATACACCCCGCTGCCGTCGGTATGGACCACACGTTCAACCGCTATCGCTTTGCAGGTAAGACGGACTTCAGCGCCGGGAATGACCGCACCGTTCTGGTCCACAATCAGGCCTTCGATTGATGCAGTTGACTGTGCTCGGACAGAGTGAAAGAGGAAAAGAAGAAGAACGAATACAAGGCCAGTGAAAACGAGCGGGCGAGGCTTCATAAGTTCATCCCCCCTTTCTGATGGGGATGACAAGGCGTCATTCGCAAAAGAATTCAGCGCGACTCGGAGATGGCCGCTCCGAGCACCAGATAGCGAGGCCTGTGTTTTTCCTGAAACGACCGACTTGAGTCGTCGATGTTTTTAGTGAACCCCATCGCCCTCATCCGGTAATCCTTGGAGGTGGCTCTGGCAGGAACGCGCCTAAGATACAACCATCCTGTATTACCCACAAGCGACTTTTTTTGCATGAAGTGTGAGGGAAATCGGTAAATTTACGGAGGCTTTGACTAGCTTTGTGTTTGTTTGAGGTTGATCTGCGCAGCAGCTTTTTCTCTAACTGATTTAGAGTGATCCGCCTCTGCAACTTTCGCCTTCATGGCGTCAAGCAACAGCATCTCGAATTGATCGTCTTGCCATTGACGCCAAATCCTACAGGCGCTTTGGAAATACCTGGTCCGTCGTTCCATGAAGTGTCGCAAGAGCCAGATTGCCGCTTTGCTTTGCCCGGTTTCGTTCTTCTTCGCATGAACGCCCAGCTTGCCAAAGCTAGCAATCCAAACATCACAGTCGTGCAGGTCACCTAAGGCCGTCTGCATCTCGGCAACTCTCCCGGCAAATACCGCGATTTGTTCACCCCAGCACTGTTCAAATACTTCCAGTGCGTAACGCAGTCGCTTGGCGCCTATTCGCAGTTCGTGCAATGGGTCGACGTCAAGCGGTTGATATAGAGCGCTACTCAGCTTGTCCAGGTCTTTAAGCCGATCACGAATGATCTCTTTGCCGACTTCGTCATAACTTTGTTTCGCCTCACTTTTGCGGTTCACTTCCAGGGCATCCGTCAACGCCGACGCAAAGTTTGACTCGAATCCGCGAAATTCATTCTTTTGTAAAACTTCTTCCAGGTCCTTCCGAGCTTCCTCACGTAGCCCGGTTCTCTCTTCTACTACCTGATTAAGTACCTTTACTACGTAGGCTGGGGCCTTTTTAGCGAGTGCATTCAGCGCTTTTATAGCCACATCGTGGTCGCGTACTTCTCCGAGCGCATCAGCGATTCCCTTGATCTCTTTCAGCGAAGAATTCATGTGATTTTTGCGCAGGTATGGCGTGAAATCGCTGAGGACACTGCGAAGCCGGCGGGCCGCCACCCGCATGTCGTGGACTCCATCGGCATCAGTCCCATTAAGGGCCTTCTTGCGTAGCTCGACGAGTTCTCCCACCCGGGTTGTCAGCACGGCATGAATGGCACTCGCCGCCTCCTCATCGCAGTCGATGTTCTTAATTTGTTCAGGTTTCGCCATGGGCCGATACGAAAACCGCTCTCAATGATTCAGGAACGAGATCGCCTATCCTAAAGAATAGGCAAACTGCCGCCGGCATCCAAGCGAAAAGGAGGGAATTCCCCGATCAGCACCCTGTTACCGGTGCGTTCTTAACTCCGGTGTGGTCAGATGCGGTACGGCGTTAAACTGAAACAGCAGCAACTGCTGATCTCGCTGCCGAAGTAAGGTGTAAGACGTATTGAACAGGACACCGGCAAGCTGTCTGGCTCGTTGATCTCTGAGATCGAGAGCCAGGCTCGTAGAAACCCCAACCGGCGTAGCAGATGTAAAGATCAGAATATTTGCTGCTCCGCCATCGCCATTGAAGCTGTGAATACCGCTCGTGACGCGCTCACAAAACTGCGGCCAACTCTCGCCGCTATAGGGAAACTTGCCACCAATCCATGCTTCTACCATTCTCGTGTCACAGGGCCACCAGCGACGATGCACTGGCGCTTCACTGTTTCCGGCGCTCTCTTTGATACGCAGTAACATTTCTTCGTAGTCATGTCGAAACTGGGAATCGGCCTCGCCCAGGTGCGGTGCAATTTCGCGATAGACACGGGCCAGATCGAATTCATTCCAGCACTCGTTGGTATTTATCTCAGGGAATGAACCTGTAGTGCGCGCGAAGGCTGAAC
>DATFRK010000963.1:0-20471 GCA_035263325.1 Pyrinomonadaceae bacterium
CGGAGATGATTGCGACGGCTTCTGGGTAGTTGAGCTTGAGGCCCTTCTCTTTTCGCTTCAGCGCAACATCGGCCATCATATAAATAATCAGTTTGTCGAACTCTCTCGGCGTTAGTTGCATGCTGCCCTCCTGTTTATCTATTGCTTGAAGTTGAGAGACAGAAATCCACCTGAAAACTAGTTTCGGTCTATTCATCCATCCGGAGCATTCTTTTTCATACCGGTCGGAGCGACCTCGAATTGGCCGCTTCAACTGCGGAAGCAATGATGAGGTAAGGGGGTTAGTTCTCTGATCGGCTCACTTCAACCCCTGGAGCGCACACCGTTCGTGCTTTCGGAATTGACTGGCCTTTTTACTAAACGGAAAGCAAAGGATAAGGTTTGCAGGCGAATCTCGATATCAGGTAAAAGCTGTATTTTAGGAGGGATTCTTCAGTAGTTTTTCGCATGATTGAGATGTCAATCACTTTCGGTTCTATAAACTCCTAACCTTCAGTGGAACTCACGCAGCAGATACGCGATGGCACGATTCCGCCAGACGTTTACGCGATGTTCAGACTTTTCCGGAGATGGGCCATCATTGGCGGCGAGACGATTCGGCGTGGTCTAAGTCACTGGGCCAAGACCATCTGATTGCATAACAGGAATTTATTGGACTACTAGTGCCCCATGTAATATTCTTCTTCTGCTTTCCTAAATAGCGAAGGCGCTACATCTCGCGTTACTTCGAACCCAGGACCCACCAGAAAACGGACCAGACCGCATAAACCACTCGCAGCGCTAGCGCAAACCTACTGGAGTCTTATGAAAAGCCTTCTATCGAATAAACCTGTGTTTCGAGTCTTTCTTTTGCTTTTCATCCTTTCAATAATTGGGGTGCTAGCGCTACGAAGCGCTGTTCTCTTTCCCGCAAGCTTTGCGCAAAAAGGTGGGGTGTCATTTCCTTCTCCGAACCTGGCCACTACGCTCGCAGCAAATGACATCGCAATTGTCAGCTACAACTCGGATAATCCCGACGCTGCTCATCCTGACGGTTTTTCTTTTGTAATCCTCAGAGCTATCGGTTCCGGAACGGTCATCAATTTTACAGACAAGGGTTGGACCTCCGGCGGCGCGTTCTCGAATTTCGCTGGCGACAGCGTCATCACCTTTACGGCAGCAACAGATTTAGCGGCAGGCACAGTAATCGCGAGTCATAGTGCCACCGGCGTGCTTAATCCGCAGTTCAGTGGCGCGCTGGACTTGGCCGAAGCGGGTGATCAAATCATTGCCTACCAGGGAAGCGCCGCAACGCCAACATTGCTCTATGCAATAGATTTCGCCGACGGAAACACCAGCTTCGCCGCTAACGCCACAACTGCTAATAACTCGGCATTACCGAGCGCTCTTTCGATCGGTACTACAGCAGTCGCGATTGCCGGCGACAACGCCAGTTTCGCTGGACCAACAAACGGACTTGTCTCCAGCCTCCGTTCAGACATCGGAGACTTCAATAGCTGGGTCTCTAATGACAATAGCCCTCAGACGTTAATTAACGGACCGTTCCTGCTTGCTCCAGATCGACAACTTTGGGTGGCAGGTTCCGGAGCTGGTGAAGCGATCGTGCACATCCATGGCGACGGCACTGTTAGCAGCGGCAATGTGGGCTTCAATTTAGTCCAGTTATTTCAGAACGAAGCGAACCTTTTCCATCCGAGTGATATTGCGCTAGACACAGTTCATGACAAATATTTTTTCGTCGATGCTGATCTCAACGGACACAACCGGATCATTCAGGCAAGTATCTCTACCGCTCTTAACAATCCTGGCGCCACGCCAACCTTTACCGTCCTGTACAGCAATAATGGTACGGGCGCGACCGGCAGTATGCGAACGCTCTCCCTCGATACGGCGAACGGGATTATCTACTTTGATATAGCTACGACCTTTAATAAGATCGTCTACGACACTCCGAACCAGACACCGACTCAGCTCGCCAACCTGGGATCCAATAATTACGTCACGCAGGCAACCATTGATTACGCTCATGGCGAGGTCTATCTGGGCAGCAGTCGAATTACGAGTGTTTTTGGTTCCGATGTGGTCACTAAGAACTACATCTACAGAGCGACCGGGTTGACGTCCGCCTCCGCGACGTTAACGTTCAGCCAGTTACCATTCAATCCTGATGACAACGATCCAGGTCCACCGAATCACGCAGACACTGTTGGTTTTGTAGGCCTGGCGGGAGAAGCCTGGCCAGTTGAGCGAGGAACAGTTCGCGGTGTCGATGTGGATCCGGTCAATCGTGTGCTTTACCTCGTTACGGGATCAGTAAGAGTGGATACGAGTGCCGCCGGCGATGGATCGGAGTTCACGACGTATTTAGGCGGCGTGTGGGCCTATAACCTGGTGAGCAATCCAAATGGTGACGTCAGTTTAGTCTATCAACAAAACGGATCGACTGGACCAGTTGGTCTGCTCTATTACATGGAAGTCGATCCCAACACGAACAAGTATTACGTCGTCGACGAGACCGGGACGAACGCGGACCCTGGCGACGGTGGAGTGTGGATCGGCAACACCAGCGGTGGCACGCCAACGTTGTTCTCGCTTGTAGCCAACGTCAATGGTCTTGGCCCCCAGGGATTGGAACTGGACACTGCCCCGACTCTGACAGTTGTCACTGCCAGTCCCACTTATACCGAGCAGCAATCGTCGCCAACTACAGTGCAACTGATCAGTAGTGCAACAGCGAATGATATCGATGCGAGGTCTTTAACCGATCAGCTCGCTGGCGCTACAGTTCGTATCTCCAGCGGATTCTTTCAGGGTGTTGATACGTTGAGCTTTACGCCCGGCGGTGGTATTAGCGGCTCCTACAATTCCACCACTGGCGTGTTGACCTTGACTGGTGTCAGCAGTTTCTCGAACTATCAGACTGTCCTGGCTTCGGTACGCTTTCAGGCAACCGGCGACAATCCGACTAATTACGGCACAAATGCGTCACGCACTATCTCGTGGGCAGTTAGCGATGGCCTGCTTACGAGCGACGAGCAATCCAGTGTCGTGACAGTCGTCGGTGTCAATGATCCTCCCGTCAACACGAACGGTGGAGCGAACCCTCGAGTGGTTAACGAGGACACTAACCTTTCGTTCAATCTCCTCTCGATCAGTGACGTTGACGCTGATCCCAACAGCCAACAATTGGTCACCACACTGGCAGTAGCCAACGGAACGTTAACCGTCGGCTCTGTCGGTGGCGGCGCACTAGTCTCCGGCAGCACAACGGGAACGGTGACGCTCACAGGTACCAGTACACAGATCAACACGACACTTGGAGCTGTCACTAACGTGGTCTATCGAGGAATACAAGACTTCAATGGAACGGACCCGTTAACGATTACAACTAACGATCAAGGCAATACACCGGCTCCCGCTCAGTCTGATTCCGATCTGATCGGTATCACGGTCAATCCAGTCAACGACGCGCCTACTCTTAACGCAATCTCAAATCCGGCCGCAATTCTTGAGGATGCCGGTCTGCAAACGGTGAACCTCAGCGGTATTTCCGAAGGCCCAACCAATGAGAGCAGTCAAACGCTGACGATAACCGCAGTCTCGAATAACACCGGGCTAATTCCCAATCCGACAGTTTCTTTTGTGGAAAACAGTACGACGGGATCGCTGAGTTACACACCGGTTGCGGATACTAGCGGTTCCGCAACAATTACCGTCACCGTCACGGACAGCGGCGGCACAGCGAGCGGTGGCGTTAATTCGCTGACGCGCACGTTCACTGTGAATGTAACCGCCGTCAACGATGCCCCAACGCTCAATACCATCGCCGATACGAATATTCTGGAGGATGCGGCTCAACAGACGGTTGGTCTAACCGGTATTTCCAACGGACCCAACGAAACGGGACAAGTCAACTCCATCAGCGCGACCTCCGACAACCCGGGACTGATTCCAAACCCGGCGGTTATCTACACTAGTCCCAATGCAACCGGGTCTCTGACTTTTACACCCGTCGCAAACATGAATGGTTCGGCGGTTGTCACTGTAACTATTTCCGATAATGGTGGTACCGCAAACGGCGGCATAAACACACTGAGTCGAACTTTCACAGTTAACGTTGCAGCCGTGAATGATGCTCCGACTTTGGATCCGATTGCTAATCCAGCCGACATCGCAGAGAACTCTCCCCAACAGACAATCAATTTTTCTGGAGTTGGTGCCGGCGACAGCGAGATACAGTCACTCGTGGTGACAGCGACCAGTAACAATCCAACTCTAATTCCAAATCCATCCGTGTCCTATACAAGCCCGCAAGCAACCGGTTCTTTGAATTACACGCCAGTCGCAGGCCAAGCCGGTGATGCTGTTATCACGGTAACAGTCGGCGATAGCGGCGGCACAGCAAATGGCGGAGTCGACTCTTTTTCTCGCACCTTCAATGTTCACGTCATAGCGATCCCCGATATCTTTGCGCGCGATGCGCGAGCCGCGGAGCCTTCGTCGGGCATGACAAACATGCTCTTCACCGTGGCGCTTTCAAGCGCACCTACTGGTCCACTCTCAGTCAATTATGCTACCGCCGACGGCGGTGTAAACCCGGCGACTGGTGGTACCTGTAGCGGCGG
This sequence comes from Pyrinomonadaceae bacterium, assembly GCA_035263325.1. GTDB lineage: Bacteria > Acidobacteriota > Blastocatellia > Pyrinomonadales > Pyrinomonadaceae > PSRF01. The sequence goes on from DATFRK010000963.1 coordinate 4,626, forward strand.
CGCCGATTACGAAATCACTTCCGGCACGCTCAACTTTGCGGCCGGACAAACGTTGGCAACTGTTCCCTTGGTGATTTGTTCTGATGCGAACACGGAAACTGATGAGACTTTGCTGCTCAATCTAACTACGCCCGTTGGCGGCAGCTTAGTGCGCGCGCAGGCGGTGGGAACCATCACTGCGGTTAACAATGCGGGCGAGGCTTTGATCAACGAAGTCCGCACAAGCGGTCCTAATGGTCCCGGAGACGAGTTTGTAGAAATTTACAATAACAGCGATTCGCCAGTGACAGTCGCGGCCAGCGACGCTTCTGCAGGATTGGGATTGTTTAAGTTGGGAGCGGACTGCAACGCGACGCCAGTGCTGGTTGGTACAATTCCCAACGGCACGGTGATACCGGCTCGCGGTCATTATCTCTTTGTGGGTAGTACCTACAGTCTTGGTTCTTATTCCGCAGGAGATTCTTTACTGACTTCAGACATCCCGAACGATAGCAATCTCGGTTTGTTTGCCACTGCTGACCCGAGTAACCTTTCGAGTGATACACGCATCGACGCCGTCGGTTTTGGCACCAATACGGGCGGCGCAGTTTGCGACCTGTTGCGAGAGGGAACTAATCTTCAACCTGCAACTGGCAGTACTTCGCAATACAGTTTCGTCAGAGCTCTCGCCGTAAGCGGCGTCCCTAAGGACGCAAACGACAACGCAACGGACTTCATGTTGCTTTCGACGACACCGTCGACCCCGGTGGGTAGCAACGTTGCTCCACAGCTCGGTGCGCCCGGGCCTGAGAGCCTGGCGAGCCCCACGCTGCGCAACAATGAAATAATCACAACTCTGATTGACGTCGCTCAACCACCGGCTTCATTGCCGAATCGGATCAGGAATCTCACGCCGGATCCTGCCAACAATTCAACTTTTGGCACGCTAGAGATTCGGCGAAAATTCATAAACAATACCGGAGCGCCAATTACCAGGTTGCGGTTCCGAATCGTTGACATCACATCGTTCCCGGTCCCTTCGGGTATTGCCGATCTGAGGGTTCGAAGTTCCAGTCCACTCTCCGTAACGATTACAGGCGGTGCGACGATCACGGTCCAAGGTTCAGCCCTTGAGACTCCATCACAACCTATTGGTGGAGCTTTGAACTCCAGTCTGGATAGCGGAACGATTACCCTTGCGACCCCACTCGCGCCGGGCGCTGAGGTCAATGTTCGTTTTCTGCTAGGCGTCCAACAAACTGGTTACTTCAAGTTCTTCATCAGTCTCGAGGCGCTCGCTAACAGCGCGCCGCCGCCCCCAATTGCAATCCAACAACCGGGGTCCAAAGGAAAGCGCGGCACCATAAAGAGAAACTGAAAAAGGGAATCGCGCGCCTAGGAGTTACTTCGCTATGACCTGACGGCATCGCCAACCGCGATGCCGTACTTCTCCCGCCCAAATAAGTTCACCTTCACCGTCGGAATTCGTTATTTCTGGTAATTTTCTGGCAGGGGATTTGGCCGTAAGGTCTAGTGCTGCCCGGCAGCAACCGCTGTGGCTACTCCGGTTGCCATCGTAATCTTGCGCGCTAATATGCCGAACAACAGACCCGCCACACACGTTAAATCTTTGAGGCGGAATCAGCAGGCATGCTTACCCTACTCAAATTAGAACTCGAGAAGTTGTTGCGCGCCAAAAGCTTTTACCTCTCATTTTTGGTGCTAATTGCGTTTGTCGCGCTAATGCTGTGGGGGTTCTACAGCTATGCAGCGCGCAAGACAGGTGGCCAGGCGGTTGAGCAGTTTAAATATACGTACGAATCGAAACAATACTTCAACGGACTCACCTTCACGCTCTATTCGTTGCTTTTCTCTTTCACTCTGCTCTTACCTATTTTCGTGTCGATGACCGCAGGCTCACAGATCGCCGGTGAGGCGCGGGCCGGCACGCTGCGAATGATCTGTACGCGTCCAATCTCACGCGCGTCGCTAATCCTTTCGAAGTTTTTAGTGACCGCACTCCACGCCGCGCTGCTATTAACATTTTTCATAGGCTTGAATTTGATCGTTGGTTTGATCTTCGTCGGTTGGGGCAACCTGGAACTCTATCCTGGTCCACTTAATCTTGTGGATGTACCAGGGAAGATCATGCGCGATGAAGCACTCATGCGGTTTGGGTACGCTGTGGTGTCAGGTACCTGGGCCTTGCTCGTTATCGCCGCCCTCGCATTTCTCTTTTCCGTGGTCTTCGACTCTCCGGCCCAGGCGATCGTGATGACCATCGCAGCTTATTTGACTCTTTACATCGTTGGGCGCGTTGAGTTCTTCGAGCATTTGCGGCCTTATTTTTTTACCACTGATATGGACTTCTGGCGCGACGTGTTCAAACCCGATATTCCGTGGCAAAGTCTTTGGCACTACGCCTGTATCTGCGGCGCGTACACTGCCGGCTTATTGCTGACCACCGTGGTAGTGTTCGAGCGGAAGGATATTGTTACCTGACATGTGGGTTAAGCTCGCGCTACTGCTTCTGTTTTGTCTAATGATTCTGGGCGCTGTTCACTTTGCGCCGCCCGCTGAATCAGAGATAGCACCCACTTCAGCCAGGCTTGTTCATCCGCTTCGTCTGCTCACCTGGAACATCGGTTACGCCGAACTTGAAGATGACACACGCGCGCACGACAAAGACCTGCCGGCAGTGGCAGAGGTGATCCTGCATCAGGATGCGGATGCAGTCGCACTCCAGGAAATGACTGGCAACGCGCAATTGAACGTTCTACTCGGTCTGTTACACGAAAAATATCGTGGTGCGGTCGCCCAGCAGGGAAGAGGAGATCGCTTCGAGGCCGTCCTGGTTAAAGATACCAGTGCGAAATTCATGCCCGTGCCGGTTGGTGCTCGTTATGCTCTGGGAGCTTCATTCAAGCCTCGCGACGACACAAGCGAAGTGCTGCTTTTGAGCGCCCACGCTGATGCCTTCAACGCTGCTCAGCGAAGGACCTACACCGAAGCATTGATAGATTGGGCCCAGGCTCGGGCGCAAACGTCCCAGGTTTTCATCGCTGGTGATTTCAACTTTGAACTCAAGGCAACCAACGAGTCCAATCTTTATACTGATAATTTGAAACACGACAGCGAATCATATAGCCATATCTTGCGCCACTTTCGCGATTTGGGACGAGGCGCCGGCGATACGGCAATCAACGATCGCCGCATCGATTATATTTTTGGTCCACCTTCGCTCGGACACATCGGCCGCGTCGCAGTTCTGCGTGATGCCGCCGTTGGCCGTATGGACCACTGGCCCTTGTTGGTGGAGGTGGGCCTCTAATCGTTACCTTTCCATGTCAGACGTAGCGCTGCAAACCGAAAACTTGACGAAGCGCTTTGGCGCTCGCACCGCGGTTAATCGTCTGACGATACGGGTTGAAAAGGGCGACATCTACGGTTTTCTCGGTCCCAACGGGGCGGGAAAGTCGACCACGTTGCGGATGTTATTGGGATTGGTAAGGCCCTCTTCTGGCGTCATCAAATTTCCGGTACGCGCTTCGAGCTGGGAATACCTGCGGGCACGCGCGCGCGTAGGAGCAATCATTGAGACGCCGGCGTTCTATGAGAACTTTTCTGCACGCAGAAACTTGCAACTGCTTGCCTCCTTGTCCGGCGGAGTATCAAAGGAACGCGTGGAACAGGTGCTCCAGATCGTAGACTTGCGCGATCGCGCTGGCGAGCCGGTGAAGGTGTTTTCCTATGGTATGCGCCAACGTTTGGGAATTGCGCAAGCGCTGTTACCAACACCAGAGATTATTATTCTCGATGAACCGACCAATGGTCTCGATCCGCAAGGCATACAGCAAACGCGAGAACTTATTCGCCGTTTGCGAGACGAATTCAGGTTGACTGTATTGCTCTCGAGTCATTTACTCACGGAGATTGAACAACTTTGCAACCGGGTTGGCATTGTTCATGAAGGACGTCTGCTTTATGAAGGTGGGACCGAGGCATTGGTACGACCAACCAGCCTATACAAAATCCGAGTTGACGACTTGTCTGGTGCGTTTGAGTTACTTAGTAAAGAACCGCGAGTGACGGTCAGTCGCAATGGCGCTTCGTTTTTGCGGATTGAGGCAGACGCGGAAAGCGTCTCTGCGATGAATGCCCTGTTGGTCGGCAAGGGGATCAAGGTGTATGAATTGAGCCCGGCTCAGGAAAGCCTGGAAGAAGCATTCCTTCGTCTGACAGTTAATCAAAGTATGAAGGATGAAGGCGGAAGCGCTGGATGAATGGAGAGGTTGAGTTTTTCACAACTCAATTCGACTCGATTTTCTTCTTGATCCAATGTACTATGCCCGTCCCCCGTCACAAGAATCCGTAAACTGGCCCAGGCAATGGTTCTCACTGGGCTACATTCATTTCAAACCCTCGCGCAAGGTAAGTCGACATGATTACCGTTACCGGTCGTGTCGTCGATGATCAAGGGACACCGATGACAGACGTGCAGGTCGTCGCCCTCGGTGACTGGTTGCTGACCAGCGAAAAACTGGCCAAGCCCCTCAAGGTCAACAACGACGGACGCTTCACTCTAAAGGTCGACAACATCGAACCTGGTGAGACTGGCGAACCCGGAACGATCATCTCTTCGTTTCGCGTGCGGGTGGTTGATCTAATTGGGCGCCAGTTGAGCGACGACCAAGTCGTGCCCGGCACGGCCGACACTCACGACCTCAAGGACATCACCGTGCACCGCGCCGACAAGGATGGACTGGCGGTCACCCATCTTACCGGGACGGCGAAGTTCGTAAGTGAGGGCAACGCCATCAAGCTCCTCGTCGACGGGCTCGAAGCGTTTGGTCGCATTGCTGACGAAATCAAGCGGGCCGAGCACTCGATCAATATCACGCAACTGTTCTTTGGCTTGCCGGAGGAGTTCGCTAAGGAAAATGAAGCTATTGACCCTGGGACGAATGAACCAAAAGAGAAGGCTAACCTGGTCTTCAAGTTCTCCCCCACCGAACTGAAGCCACGAGATCCTGACGAGAAGATTGCAACCAACGCTCCAAGAATCGGTGACGACCGGCCCGAACGACTCCTGCTCGACAAGATCATCAAGGACAAGACACTGGTCAGGGTTCTCCTGAACGAACCGGGGCTAGGTTTTCCGGAGGGGATCTTCTGGCTGGCAGTTCTCACGCCGCTCGCAGCCGGGCTCGGCATTGGTGGAGTCGTAGGGGTCGGCGCTCTGCTTGGTATTGGGCTCCCCTTCTTCCCGCTCGTCCTTGCAACCACGGTGGTCTTGTTCTTCGTTGAGTACGTAAAAATTAAACTGACGCTCCAGGATACGACGGATGTAGACAAGTCAAAGAAGTACTTCGGCTCTGGTACTGCCGCTGAAGACGTGCAAAGAATCATCATTCACGGTTTTCGCCAGGCAGCGCCAGACAACGGCGTGCAGCATTGCAAGATGCTGATCTTCGACCAGAACCGTGCCGTCGTGGTCGGATCGCCATTCTCACAACGCTACTTCGACTCCAACGCGCACCAGATCGACGACCCGCGTCGAGGTGGCAACACCTCCGACATGGTGCACGACTTAAGCATGGCCGTTGTTGGACCAGCGGCGCGCGACCTGTTCGAAACGTTTCGCACCTACTGGAACGAAGATATTTCGCAAGTGGAGAAGGTGCCGGCTCTACCCGACGGCCTCACACCTAACACACAAACCAGTGGTGAGGATGCCATTTGCAAGGTTCAAGTAGTTCGCACCCGCAGCGGCAAGCGTTTCGCGGACCTGAACGGCAAGAGCGAAAAAGGAATCCTTGAGGGCTACCTGCGCGCGTTCGCCGCGGCGCAGCACTACATCTACCTGGAAAACCAGTACTTCACTGATAGCGTGATTACTGATGCGTTGGTGGAGGCGCTCAAAGCTAAGCCTGACCTCGAGCTCATCATGGTCGTGCCGATCAAGCCCGACGTGATCTTCTATCCCACTCGCCAGGCCAAACGAATCGGCCAAATCCGCGAGGCTGGCGGCGATCGGGTTGGAGTGTTCACCCGTTGGAGCTACAAGGGCAATTTACCAAACGACGGCCGTCCCTGGGTGGCGCCGGTCTACATCCACGCCAAGGGTGGGGTCGTGGACGATTCATGGTGCACCGTTGGTTCGGCAAACCTCGATGGGCTCTCGCTCGACTACAACTTACTGCTTAGTCCGCTCGTCTTTGGTGAGACAACTGCCTGCGAACTCAACGTCAACGTCCTACCGACTGCTCCAGGCGCAATCAATCCGTTTGCCCAGATGATGCGGCGCAGGTTGTTCGCTGAGCACCTCGGAATAGTAGACGCTAGCAAACAGCCGAATCCGAATGATGATTCGCTGAAACCTGGTCCAGAGCACAAGTGGCTGCGGGATCTATGGCGGCCCACCGCCGCGAGCGCGCTGGAGAAAGTCAAGAACGCCGTGCACGGTGACTTTCCCGGCTTCGTCTTGGAGTATCCCAAGGAGGACGGAGGCTGGCTCGACACTCCGCGCAAACACCTTGCGGCGCTGGGAGTGGAGCTCACTCCAAGCAAAGCAGTCATACGACCGATCACGGGTACTCGTAAGTTCCACTTCTCCACCGGGAAGTGGGATGCCATGCCTGAGCGTGAGGATGTAGATCAGTGAGCGCTGAACGGACCCTACTTGCTGGAATCGCCTCGGCGTTAACCATTGGTGGATCGATTGCCAAGTTAACCAATGGGCCGCGCGTGTTGCTCGCGAAACTAGGCTGGGATCTACCGCCGGGGATCGACGACATCGGTCTCGCTGGTCTTGATATGGACCGGGTGGGCACGCGTCTCACCGAGTGGACCAATCTCGCTGGCGACTCTGAAGCTTCAACGGAGGACCAGGCAATTGCGCTGGCCGAGCTTGCCGACGCTGTGATTGACGTCCTCAGCGATTTAAGCGACTTGCGGTTTCAAGCTCCGCAAGATTACCTCGACCGCAGCCATATCAAAGATGAGTTCCTCACCCGGCTCTTAGACTTCTACCTGATTCAGTCAGCAGCGGTTGGTTCCCCGGCTGTGTTCGATGCCGCTGTATTACTCGGCTGGTTCGAACTGCAAAGACAAGAGGCTGATCCTGCCACGTTTCAAGTCAAACACATACGGCATGTCGTGCACTGGGATCGAGTGCCGAAGTTATTCACTGATCCTACTGGTCTATTGCGTGACACTTACGGCTGGGGTACGGCCGAATTCGATTCCGATACGCTGGTGATCCGAGTTGGGGCAGTGCTGCAGCACATTGCCGCAGAAGTGAGACAACGTCAGTTACCCGCCATTCCTTTAGCGCGTTTGCATGGAGGTACTGTTGCCGACCATCCCCCGCAGATCCAACTCTTCCTCCCACTGCTGGGATCGAGTGGTCCACTCAGCGGCGAAGTTGGGATCTCGGTGTTCGGAGTGCCACCCACAGCCCCGGGTGGTTTTGACGCTGGACTGGGTCTCGCGCCGTACGCTGAGGGTGCCGCTACTATTCGACTCCCACTCGCTTCCACACTCTCATTAGGAATATCCGCCCAGGCCGATCTGGGGAGCGGTTTGGCGTTGGTGTTACGACCCGACACGGATCCGGTGTTGCGCACCGGACTTAATCAACCGCAGGCCGGCACCGGTGCAGCTGGTGCAGAGGTGAAAGTCGATCTGACTAAGACGGTACCTGAGGGTGCGACGTCGATGACCCTACTCGAGATTGAAGGGGCCAAGGTTGAGGCCAATTCGATTGCGCTCGCGGTCAGCGCCCTCGTTGACAACAATGGCACCGATGCCACGCTCGGGCTACAACTCAAGGGAGGCAAGTTAACGCTCAAACCCGATGACCTGCCTTTTCTCGAGACCGCAGCGAGTGACGGTCTGACGGTTGACGCCGATGTCGACTTGTCATGGTCGCACCGTAACGGCGTTCGCCTGGGCGGAAGAGTTGAACTCAAGACCAGTATTACGATCGGTCGCCAAATTGGCCCGGTCACAATAAACGTAGTCGAGATCGGTTTAGCGACCAGCGATAGCGGTTTGTCGCTGAGCGCTGCCCTCAACGCCTCGGTCAGCATCGGTCCCGTGGTCCTGGTTGTCGATCAGATTGGCCTGCAAGCGGCAATCACTCCTGGTCCTGGCAGCCTGGGTTCTGCTGATTTGACCATTCGTCCGACTCCGCCGACGGGGATCGGTGTGGTGGTTGACGCGCCTGCCGTAGTTGGTGGCGGGTTCCTGCGTTTTGCGCCGGAGAAGCACGAATACAGCGGCGTATTGCAACTGGAGATCGGCGAGAAGATATCCGTCAAAGCGATCGGATTGCTGAACACGCAACTGCCTGACGGGAGCAAAGGCTTTTCGCTGGTACTGCTCATCTTCGTTGAAGGGTTCACGCCGATTCAATTGGGGTTTGGCTTTACCCTGATCGGTATTGGCGGAATGCTGGGGATCAACCGGACGTTCGCCGAAGAAGAACTGCGCGCCGGGTTGAAGAATCACACGCTCGACAGCGTGATGTTTCCCAAGGATCCGATCCGCAATGCGCCGCAGATTATCAGTAACTTGAACCGCGTTTTCCCGGCTGCCAAGGGCAGTTATCTGTTTGGGCCAATGGTCCAACTTGCCTGGGGCACGCCACCGCTGATCACCGCCGAGCTGGGAGTAGTACTGGAGTTTGGCAAACGACTGCGCCTATTGGTGCTGGGCCAGGTCTCGGCGATACTGCCGAAGCCGGAAAACGATCTAGTGCGCCTGCGGCTGGATGCGATCGGCGTCATCGATTTCGATCAGGGCACGGCGTCGCTGGACGCGACCTTGTTTGATTCCCGGCTACTCAACAAGTTTGCGCTCACGGGCGACATGGCCATGCGCCTGAGGTGGCAGTCGTCGCCTAACTTCGCCCTGGCCGTTGGTGGATTGCACCCGGCTTTTAACCCGCCGCCAGGCTTCCCCAAGTTGGACCGGATAGCAATCAACCTCTGCTCAGGTGACAACCCGCGCCTGCGCTGCGAAGCCTATTTCGCGTTGACTTCCAACACAGTGCAGTTTGGAGCTCGCGCAGAACTCTTTGCCGCGGCAGCCGGCTTCAGTATCCAGGGCGACATCGGCTACGACGTACTGATCCAGTTTGACCCCTTTTCGTTCGTGGCCGAGTTCCACGCGCAACTACAGCTCAAACGCGGCAGTAGCAATCTGTTCAGTGTACGCGTCGAGGGTTCACTCGCGGGCCCGCGGCCGTTGCATATCAAAGCCAAGGCGACGTTTGAGATCCTTTGGTGGGATGTTTCGATCCGCGTGGACAAGACGCTCGTTAGTGGTGAGCAGCCACCCGGACCAGCGCCGATTGAAGTGTTGCCGCGCTTGCAGGAAGCATTGGCTAACCCAGGAAACTGGGTGGCCCATCTACCGGCAGGAGAAAAGCAGTTGGTAACGCTGCGGGGCCAAGTAGGTGGGCCAACAGACGTATTACTACATCCGCTCGGCACTCTGACTGTGAAACAGAGTGTGGTGCCGCTCAACCTCGATATATCGCGCTTTGGCCAGGCGGCGCCCGCCGGAGAGACGCACTTCACTATTAGTCATGTGAGTTTGGGTGATGAGGAACAGACGACGGACGTCGTGAAGGATTTCTTCGCGCCGGCAGAATTCTTCGAGATGAGTGACGACGAAAAGTTGTCGCGACCTTCATTCGAATCAATGCCGGCAGGGGTTACGTTTGGCTCGGATCAGTTTGTCTTTAGCACCGACGAGCGCGACTGCCTGGAAGTGAACGCGATCGAGTTTGAGACCTGGATATTGGACAAGGACGCGAACGAGATGCGGCACAGTGACCCCGAGGACGCGGCCAATCCTAAAGCTCTCTACCGATTGACTGCCACTTTGCTGAGCCAGCAGGCGCGCTTCGGGGCCGCAAGTCGCAGCCAGATGCGACGCACTGGCAGCGCCCGTTACCGCTCGACGTTGGACAAATATCAGGTCGTCAAAGAAGGTTGGACCATTGTGGCCAAAGCAGACTTGACTGTGCAGCAGTTACCCGGAGTTGAAGCCGGCAAACCGGCGTCATACGAAGAAGCGGTGCAGGGGTTGCGACAATTGCGACAGGAGCAGCCATCGCAACGTGGCCTTTTAAAGATCCTTCGTCCTTCTGAATTGGTTGAGCCCTGAGGCAAGTGACTTAGGGAAGTGAACTGCTATGGCTGATCTAACTTCAGCAAATTATCTGTTTCTGCCCTGGGTGCGGCAGGGAGCTGCCGCCGGCATACAGACGATCGACAGGACTCCGAATCAGGCCGGAGTTGTTTCGGTGACCGCGAAGTTGCGAGTCAATGACTCTCCTGATCTGCTACGACAGGTTCGCATCTACGGTCCCGGCGACGTTACGGGCATCGACGTACACCAGGTCATACGCACTGTACCGCTCAATAGGGCAACTGATTTCGAACCTAATTACTTTCCCGCGATCGAGTTTGATCGTCCCGACTTTCCCTGGATATTTACACCCGCAAAGGCCGACGACGGAGGCAGACTGCGTCCCTGGCTTTGTCTGATCGTGGTGCGTAAACAAGATGGAGTCACGCTACACGTCGATCGCAACCTGCTGCTTCCAGTACTCGAAATCAAGGATCCGGCCCACCCGGAACATGAGCTGCCGGACTTAGCAGAATGCTGGGCCTGGGCTCATGTGCAAGTGGCGGGCAGCTCGTCCGACCCAACTTCGTTGAGAAATTCGTTGGCAGGTAATCCCGCCCTAACGCTCTCTCGCTTGTTATCTCCGCGGCGCCTCGATCCGTTGACCGAGTATTTCGCCTGTGTCGTGCCCACCTTCGAGCTGGGTCTGAAGGCCGGCCTTGGCTTGCCGATTCAGCGTGACGAGGTACACAACGATGAGAAAACTTTGAACCCGGCCTGGACCATAGGAACAGGCTCAGTTACCCAGATCAAGTTACCAGTCTATTTTTTCTGGGAGTTTACTACTGGCGTAGGCGGTGACTTCGAGGCGTTGGTGGGATTGCTCAAGGCACGCGATGCGCACGACATGACGAGAGTAGGCAAACGGGTGGTTGATATCAGCCAACCTGGATTCACCATCACGCCGCCGTTGGAGCAGGGTACTGCAGTCGATCTTGAAGGTGCGTTGCGCGTTTTGAATGTCTCGCGAGCAGAATGGCCCGACTCGACTCGAGAGAGCTTTCAGACTCCGTTGAAGAAGATCCTTGATGCGCCGTGGCAGGCAATGAATCAGGAGAACGTCGAGCCGCTCCTGGCGCCACCGATTTACGGCTGTTGGCAGGCTGCGCGCCACACTGTGAACGTTACCGCAACGCCGCCGGACTCACTTACCTGGTTGGATGATCTAAATCTGGATCCACGGAACCGGGCAGTCGCCGCGATCGGCACGCGCGTAGTGCAAACTGAACAAGAGCAGTTAATGGCAGCAGCCTGGGAACAGCTCGGTGAGGTCCAACGCGTCAATCAATTGAAACGACAGGCTCAACTCGGCCGCACCGTGAATGGTGTTTACCACGCTCGCCATTTCAACAACCTATCTGAAGAGATACTGCTGAAGGTCCTGGCCCCGGCGCAATCTCGTCTAGTGCTACCGGCGACCGCCAATGCTGGACCACGCGCCTTGTTGTCCCAGAGAATTGCGCAATCGGCTGTTCCTGATAGGGCGATTTCCGGACCGATGCGGCGGTTTACCAGTCCGCTCAATATTATCAGCACACGCTTTCGCACTGTTGGCACAGCGCCTGTTGGCCTCACCGTGATCTCCCGACTTAACACCACGCCGATTTTGTTGCGCTTCCCGGGAAATGGGGCGGGCCTGGCGACGATAGATCTGGTTTCGGACGGTTTGACCGCAGTGCCAGTCCTGCAACTCAAGCAAATTATCCGTTTCGACCGCACTTCCGCAGCGATACTCAGCGCTCCTCGGCTGGGGAATTTCAATGTCGTTGGCGAAGGAGTCGTACCAAAGCGAACGCTACTGGATTTTGCGCCTGCGCCTACTGACAGTCGTGACGCGGACATGTTTCGCAAACTCGTGACCGCTGAACAAGCGCACCTGGACCAACTGTTTGCGCCGAGCCCGCAAGGGGCGACTGCGCTAAACCTGTTTGAGAGTGACATCAAAGCGAAGCTGCTCCAAAGCATCAATCCAGAAACTACCATTCGTACCCGCGTTCAAGCGTCATTCGTACAGGCGACCGGTGAGAGCCTCGAGCCAATTGGCGATCCATTGGAACAAATTTTCGACGCACCCGAGTTTCCCCAGCCGATGTATGAAGCGTTGCGCGATCTCTCGCAAGACTTCTTACTTCCGGGACTGGAAAACGTACCCGCGAATACCGTGGCGTTGCTGGAGACCAACTCCGAATTCGTCGAGTCGTTCCTGGTTGGTCTGAATGCGGAAATGAGTAGTGAACTGCTCTGGCGCAACTACCCCACCGATCAGCGTGGCACTTATTTCCGTCAGTTCTGGGATACCTCCGCCGGAAGTGGCCAACTAGATATCGAGGCAATCAACCAGTGGGAGGATCGAAGACTCGGGGAGAATAGTCCAAACGCAAGTGGCAAACTCGTCTTGCTCATTCGCGGTGAATTGCTGCGTCGTTATCCGAACACTGTAATCTATGCCGTTGCAGCAGTGCCGCGAAACGGCCGACTCGACCTTTCTCTCGACGCCAAGGATGAGCGTCATCCGCTCTTTCGCGGCACACTCAAACCGGACGTCACCTTCCTGGGTTTTGATCTTGATCGCAACGATGCGGTCGCCGACCCGGGTTGGTTCTTTGTCATCCAGGAGCAGCCGACCGAACCGCGCTTCGGGATGGATGTGGCCGACTTCGTGAAACCTCCTCAGCCACCGCCACTCACGACCTGGAATGATCTGAGCTGGCGACATTTGGTCAACACGGAAGCTGAATTGAAAGCGCTGTCGTACGCTTCGGTCAAAACTGTGCTTCCGGATATTGAGAAAGCGAAGTGGGGCACAAACTCAAATTCCGCGCACCATGCGTACATCACGCTACAACATCCGGTGCGGATTGCGATTCATGCTTCACAAATGATCAAACAGGTCTAGGTCCGCGCATCATGCGTACTCCCAATCCTGACATTCCCAGTATTCCGAATACACCCGAGGTGGGAGCGCGGCTGTCGTTTGGTCCAGTGCCGCTCGTGTTGTTTCCGGTACGTTTGGAAACCCGTTTCTTTCCGCAAGCTGACGGCACTTCCGAACTTCGCATCCGTGTTTATCCTGACAAGATTCATGTCGATTCGCATGAGCCGCAGCTGACAGACGATGAGTTGACCTGGGGCCAACATTTTTGGGAGCAGACCTGGCGAGCGGCCAACGATGAGGAACGAGCGAAAGCAGCCTGGCGGCAATTGGTCGAGCGTTACGATCCACCGCGGGCTGCGTGGATTGCTCAAACACTCAAGCCGTTAAATCCTGACGATCGTCCCAAGACGCCGATTGGAGTGGATGACCCGTTACCAAACCCGGTGCGTTTTCCGTCGCCACCAACTCAGGCCGAGACGTGGATGCGGGCGCCAGAAACTCGAGTGTTACCGAATTTCTGGGTTGCCCTGGGCTACAAGGACGGGCGGCTGATAGTCAATGTCACTGGTGGTCCAATTCAGGATCCGCTGGCGGTTGGCCCGGATCCTTCGCCGTCGGCCACAACCGACGAGTTGGGAATTGACGAGCGAATGAAGTGGATGGTGGATTTCGCTGCGGCGGAACAAGCCGGGATGGGCATTCGCGCCAAACTTGGGGCAGGGGATGCTACCGCTGGACTCGACTTCCTGATCGTGTTCGGCGTTAGAGATTCGTTAGACAGCGCGACAGACTGGACGCCACGATTGACAGAGCTATTAACTGCGCATCACTACACCAATGGAGTGAGCTTCCTCCAGCCAGGCACTCCTTCAAACAACACCCAGGATGCGCCATCAGGTTTCAGTTCGAAGGATCCAGGCCAGGAAGCGAGTTACCGGGCCGAGCGCGAAGCTGAAGCATTTGCCCACGGCGATGGATCGAATGGCGACCTGTTGGCAACCGCGTTCGGATTAGCCGGGGATCTCTTTACCAACCTTACCGAAGCGACCACGAAAGACCAGCTTGACGCGCGACAAATGAATACCGCGTTGTGGCAGGCAACCTGGGGTTACTTCCTCTTGCAGATGTTAGGTGTCGGCGAAACCAGTGACAGCCCGCTAATTGACGAGGACATCGCCTGGGTCCGCAGTTACTTCATCGATTTTGTTCGAGCGAATGGACCGCTACCCGCTATCCGAGTCGGCAGGCAACCGTACGGCGTTCTACCCGTTACCTCGCTCAGCGCCTGGAAGCCACCGATTGGCAAGGAGAGCGAACTCAAGCGCGATACAACCTTGCGCGATTTTCTCCTGCGGCTGCGCGACATCTGGCGGCGTAACTTTCCAGATGTTCCCCGTCTTGGTCGGACCGACGATACCGCAACAGAGAAGGGGATCGACAAAGATCTGATCGAAGTGCTGAGCATGGACGGGCTGTCGTCCAATTACTCCCTGCGTAACTTGATGGGGCGACATTACCTGGAACACCTCCTCGTGTTCCTGAGCGCCGACTTCTTTTTAGACATCTGGAACAACCCCGGTCCAAGCGAACCGCCGGAGGAAGAACCGCCGGAGATCGAGGAGCCGGATCCCGATTTGCCGCCGCGACTAAGGGCGGAGTTCATCAGGAAACAGCGGGAGGCACTACTTGCTTTTCAGCGTAGACAGCAGCAGAGGCAACTCGCTTTTGCCAGAGAGCGCGCCGCCTGGGTCAGTCTCGTTAACGGCAAGCGTAATTCGCTTACCGATTGGTGGAACGCACAAGAACAACTGGCTAACAAGGTGTTGCCCGAGCTCGGAATCACGTGGCATCCAAGACTGGGTCATGGTGTATTTGCGCCTCCAGTTGCAAAGCTCAGTGGCGCGCTGGTCCAGGGCGATCAAAGCCCGTCTCTGTCGCCAAACTACATCGAAGCGCTGCTGGCCGCACGTGACTTGAACAAGATTCGCTTTAACGGTCTAACCCTGGAACAACCGCCGCCCTACACCTTACTCCACTTGCTATTGCGCCATTCGATGTTGTTGGAGTACACGTCCGCCGGCGCGCGCCTGCTGATGAATCGCGACTTATTGCAGCGGGAGCAGCGTCGCGAGCTCGAGCTGGTGGATCTGCCGCTGGGACAGTTGTCGCTAACTATCTGGCGGCAGATGGCCAAAAAGATCACGGTGGATGCTGGTGATATGGAACTCGGGCAATACCTCCTCGGCAGCACACCCGACGGCGAACCCGACTTAACTAAAGAGCCAGATCTCAAACAGTTGAGCGACTTTCGCGCGAGTCTCCAGCACCTCAAATCTCTGCCAGTTGCTGATCTCGAAAAATTAATGGCCGGCACACTCGATCTGTGTTCACACCGTCTGGATGCCTGGATCACCTCTTTTGCAACAAAGCGATTGGCCGACCTGCGGCAGGCAAACCCTACTGGCGTGTTGTTTGGTGGGTACGGTTGGGTCATGAATCTCAAACCCGCCCCTGCGCCAACTCAAGTGATCCCCCAGCCGCCAGGTGAATCCGATCCCGTCTTCCAATCGCCAGACAACGCTGGCCTGGTCCACACACCGTCGTTGACACAAGCTGCGACCGTTGCAGTTCTGCGCAGCGGTCATCTCACCCACGCTGGCACCGCCAATGACGCTCCCAACGATCTAATGGCGATCGATTTGTCGTCGGAGCGGGTGCGCTTGGCGAGTACGTTGCTCGACGGTGTGCGACAGGGACAACCGCTCGGCGCATTGCTGGGTTACCGCTTC
>DATFRK010000964.1:0-7194 GCA_035263325.1 Pyrinomonadaceae bacterium
GAGTGGCATCGCGATCTTCCGCGAACCCTGAATCAACGAGCAGCGATTCGCCTTGTGGTGTGACAATTAAGGTCGCCGAGCCACCCTCTACATCGATGAAGTAAATGTCGAGCGTCTTGGGGGCGGCGTGTGCAGTGATGCTTAGCAGAATAACGCCCAGGACACAGATTAGCTGTTTGATCATAGCAAACCTTTTGTTTTCCTATGCCACGGCCTGCGCCGTGGTTCTTTACGTTCATTGCTAAAAGCGAATCGTTCCATATTCAGAGATGCCAGGGCCTTGCGCCGTGGCACCTCACGCTCATTGCCACAAACCGTACACCAATAATCCTAGAGTCATCCTGGCCAACGTGAACACTCCACGGCACAAGGCCGTGGCATCTCAAGAACAATCATTGTCCTCGGTTAGCTGCGAGCGTGATGGACCACGGCACAAGGCCGTGGCATTCAAATCGCCGCCATGGTGAATTCACCATCAATTAGGCGCCAAATGTGGTTCGGGTTAGCATCCTTTAATTCGCCGGGCAACAGCTCCTGTGGCGCATCCTGGTAACAGACCGCCCGCACAAAACGAAAGATAGCGCGCGTACCGACCGATGTGGATCGTCCATCAGAGGTAGCCGGGTATGGCCCACCGTGGACCATCGCTGGCCCAACTTCGACGCCGGTGGGAAAGCCGTTGAAAACCAGGCGCCCAGCCTTGTTTTCGATGACCTTCACCAGTTCAGCTACCAGCTGAGACTCCGCGTCAGTCGCATGAACTGTGGCAGTCAACTGTCCTTCGAAGTTCCTGGCGAGTTCCGGCAGTTGCTCGATGCGATCGTAGGTGATCAATAAAGTCGAGGGACCAAATACCTCAACACTCAAGGCGCCATCCGCCAGGAAAGACGCAGCATCGGTGGTAAAAAGTTGCGCCGCTACGACGCTCCCAGCGGTTGTTGGCGTAACTGGTACCAGGCATTGCACCGACTGGTGTGCCGATAATTCGGCAGCGCCTTGCTGATACGAAGCACAGATGCGCGAGGTCAACATCACGAAGTTTGTCGAGGCGCTCATCTTCGCACGCAATTTTTCAATGAGAGTTGTGCCCGCCGGCACGAACACCAAACCCGGATTGGTGCAGAACTGACCCGCACCCAGGGTCACCGACGCGTGCAGGCCGGCGACAATTTCGTCCTCTCGCTCTGCCAGGGCTTGCGGCAAGATGAAGACTGGATTAACGCTACTCATCTCCGCATAAAACGGAATCGGTTCCGGCCGCGCTGCCGCCGCGTTCATCAACGCTTGTCCGCCCGCGCGCGAACCAGTGAAACCGCCAGCCTTGATCAAAGGATGACGCACGAGCTGCATGCCAATCTCTTCGCCCTTGCCAAATAGCAACGAGAAGACGCCTGCTGGAAGATCACACTCACGCACGGCCGCACTGACCGCCAGGCCGACTAGTTCGGCCGTTCCCGGGTGCGCGCGATGGGCTTTGACCACGACTGGATTTCCCGCTGCCAGCGCCGAGGCCGTGTCGCCGCCAGCCACGGAAAATGCCAGGGGGAAATTGCTCGCACAAAACACGACAACTGGTCCAAGTGGAAGAAACATGGACCGCACATCAGGTTTGCGCAACGGTTGGCGGTTGCTGTCGGCGCGATCTATCCGAGCGTCAACCCATGAGCCTTCGGCGACGAGGTTCGCAAAGAGGCGCAGTTGAAAACAGGTGCGCGCAGTTTCTGTGCGAATGCGAGCAGCTGGCAGTCCGGTCTCCTGCGTGGCCCGGTCGCAAATTTCGTCGCCAATCGCTTCAATCTTCTCCGCTATCTTCCTGAGGAAAGCTGAGCGCACAGGCGCAGAGCTGAGTCGATAACTCTCGAACGCTTTGCTGGCGAGAATTACGGCTTCGTAGACTTCTGCTTCGCTGGCAGCCTGGTAATCAGGTTGTAGCTCTTCAGAGGTGGTTGGATTGACGGCACGAAATGATGGTCCGTTGTCAGCGCCGCGTTGAAAACCGATGATAGAACGACCTTGTAGCATTTTTGATTTTTTAGTTTTGATTTGCGCTTTGCGATTCGTACTTTGTGCTTGGTGCTTCGTTCTTTGTTTCCCATTCTGGATAAACAAGCGAACGACCAAAGTACAAAGAACAAAGCACGAAGTACAAAGGCCGAAAACCCGTCAGGGTTTTCTAATGTATCTCCGGCTCGGCCGTCTCCGGTCCTGCTTGCAACACATCGAAATCGCAACCCTTGTCCGCCTGGGTAACGTGAGCCGCGTACAAGGCGCCAAAGCCTCGCTCATAAGGCGAAGGTTGTGGCCGCCATGCTGCCCGCCGCCGCGCTAGCTCCTCGTCACCAACCTTCAATTGCAACCTGCGTGCTGCGACATCCAATTCAATTAGATCACCTTCCTGCACCAATGCCAAAGGTCCACCTACAAAACTTTCCGGCGACACATGCAACACACACGCACCATACGATGTGCCACTCATGCGCGCGTCGGAAATCCGCACCATGTCGCGCACACCCTGTTTCAACAATTTCTTCGGGATAGGCAACATACCCCACTCCGGCATTCCTGGACCACCAAGTGGACCAGCGTTCTGCAAAACCAGGACAGAATCCTTGTCGACTGGTAGGGCTTCGTCATCGATTCGCGCTGCCAGATCGTTGTAATTGTTAAAGACCACCGCGCGTCCCTGGTGCCTCAACAGGTGCGGCTCCGCTGCGGTTGGTTTGATCACGGCGCCGTTCGGCGCCAGATTTCCAAAAAGAATTGCGGTGCCACCGGAGGTTGAGACCGGGTTGCTGCTGCCACGAATGACATTGTCGTTGGTCACGCGTCCCGTTTGAATGACGCTACCGAGGGTCTCGCCCGATACTGTCAGACAATCCAGCTGCAGCAGCTCGGTGATCTGCTTGAGCAATGCCCGCAGGCCTCCGGCATAGTAGAAATCCTCCATCAGGTATTCACCAGACGGACGAACATTGGCGATCATGGGCGTGCGGGCCGAGATCTCGTCAAACCTTTTCAACTCCAGTTGAATTCCCGCACGACCCGCCAGCGCCAACAGATGAATGATGGCGTTGGTCGAACCACCGATGGCCATGTCGGCAGTGATCGCGTTATCGAATGAGGCCGCAGAAAGAATGTCGCGCGGCTTCAAATCCTCCCACACCATTTCCACTATGCGCCGGCCACACTTTGTAGCCATGCGCGAGTGATTAGCATCAACCGCGGGAATGGACGACGCGCCGGACAACGTGAGGCCAAGCGTTTCGGCAATGGCCGTCATGGTGGAAGCAGTGCCCATCGTCATGCAATGCCCGGGACTGCGGGCAATGCCGTCCTCCATTTCGGACCATTCGCAATCACTGATATTGCCGGCACGTTTCTCGGCCCAGTACTTCCAAACATCGCTGCCACTGCCGAGTACTGTCCCATTCCAATTGCCTCGCAGCATTGGACCAGCGGGCAGGTAGATCGCGGGTAGGTTCATGCTGATCGCGCCCATCAGCAAACCCGGCGTTGTTTTATCGCAGCCGCCCATCAATACCGCGCCATCGATCGGTTGACTGCGCAATAGTTCCTCAGTCTCCATTGCCAGGAAGTTGCGATACATCATCGGGCTGGGTTTCATGTAGGTCTCGGTGACCGACATGGCTGGCAGCTCGACGGGAAAACCGCCGGCTTGCCAGACACCTCGCTTCACTTCTTCGGCGCGTGTGCGAAAGTGGCTGTGACAAGTCGCCAGGTCACTCCAGGTGTTGATGATGGCGATCACAGGCTTGCCTTGAAAATCGTCGAGTGCGTAGCCCATCTGTTTGGTACGCGAACGGTGGGCAAACGAACGCAGATCATCTTTGCCAAACCAGCGATGGCTCCGGAGTTGTTCTGGACTCTTCTTCATGATCCACAGATTACGCAGCTTACACAGAACGCCTAGACAAAGACCGAAGGCCAAAGACCTAGTTAAGCATAAATCTCTTCCACGACCTCGGCCACAGCTTTGCCGATTTCGCCACCTACCTGGGGTTGGCGGTTGTTCAATAGTGCACTAATAAAATCTTCAATCAATGGTTGATGAATATTTGCGGCGGTCGGATGTGACTCAGTTCGTTCACCTGCCTCCGTCACGATCCTAATTTCGCCTTTGTTCAGAACAGGCACATGAATCGAGCCGCGCGAGCCGAAGATATCAAGAGTGTCCTGCGGCTCACTCGCAGAATGAGCGACCGTCAACACTCCCGCAACGCCACGCTCGAACTGAAACAGGACCGAGGCTACGTCTTCAACGTCGCGTTGAAAGAAGCGATTAGTGCGCAACGCGGAAATTTTACTGACCTTGCCAAAGACGTCGAGCAGAACTTCAATGCGATGACAACCGAAATCAAACATCGGACCGCCGCCTGACACATCCTTTTTCAGCAACCAACCACGCGGGTGATCTGGGCCCGGATCAAACCACTCAAACGAATTGATCTGCACCGTCACCGGGACGCCGATCTCACCTGACTCAATCAGACTTTTGATCCGTTGCACAACAGGATAGAAGTGGCGATAGTAAGCGATTCCCAGTTTTACGTGATGCGTGCGGCAGGCAGCCAACATCCTATCGCATTCCGCCACATTGAGTGCCATTGGTTTCTCACACAGGACATGCTTACCGGCCTCGGCTGCCACGATTGTTTGTTCAGCGTGCAAGTTAACCGGGGTGGCGATGTAGACCGCGTCTATCTCGACGTCGTTAATTAAGTCGCGCCAATCGGCATACCATTTTTTCGCGCCAAATTCGTTAGCGAAGGATTCCGCAAGCGGTGCCTGCGCGCGACTCACTGCACTCAGTTCCGAATGAGGTAGATCAGCAAGGAGGCGCGCCACTCGCTTCCGGGCGATATCACCACAGCCGATTAACCCCCAACGTACCTTGTTCATCGCGAACTCACAAAAACTCTTCCCACTCTTCGAGGATCTTTCGCAGCTCGGCATTCTCGTCTTCGCTAACGTTAATCAGGGGTGGCCGCACTGGACCGCCGCACAATCCGACCATGTCCATCAAGGCTTTCATGGTTGAGACTTCGTAACCTTTCCGCCGTCCACGAATCTCGTAGAGCGGGATCACACAACGATGCAAGAGCTCGACCAACTCGTCACCGCCACCAGCTGCCGCCAACTCGTGCAGTCTCACTGACAGACGCGGCGCCACGGTGGCAATACTCGACGTGAAGGCGCGAATGCCAAGGCTGTAGTAGGCCGCCACCATATCATCGCCCGCCCCACCAATCCATTGCAGTCGATCACCAACTCGATTCATGATTGTTTGCAAACGACGAATATCTCCCTGTCCGTCTTTCCAGGCGATCAGTGTCTTGATATTGGTCAGACGCTCTACCATGGCCGGGCTGAAGTTGGCCCAATCGCGGCTGTAGATCAACAAGCCCAGACTCGAAGCGCGCGCGATCGATTGGTAATACTGGAACATTCCTTCGTTGTCGGCTTGCGGGTAATAGGGCGGAAACGCGAGCAGTCCATCCGCACCCGCCTGTTCTGCTGCCTGGGCCATTTCAATCGCCAGTCGTTGACCAAAGCCGACTCCGGCAATAACCGGCACGTAACCTTCGACCGCGTGCACCGTCAATTCCACGACGCGCGAGTATTCGGCCGGTGATAGCGAATACATCTCCCCGGTACCACCCGCGGCCACTACAGCGGCGATGGGATGCTGGACCAGCTTTGTCAGATTGTCCCTGAGGCCCGGAAGATCAAGCGTCAGGTCATCTTTGAACGGAGTGATGGGAAAGGCAATTACTCCGGATAAGTTGTGGCTCAGTTCGTTTGGGTCCATTTTGGAGTGCGGTGACTCGTCACCGCTTTGTGATCGATCGCTAGTTGAATTGGCTCTAAGATTCTTGAGAAAGCGCAGACGAGTCGCCGCACTCCATAGCTAATTCACCCACCTGCTGCGCATTCAACATCGACACGTAAGGAGCGATTGGACCGGTCTGCGCAATCCCGGCCAGATCGGTCGCGTGATGCAGTACTCGCGCCGGCCCCCACGCATCTCGCAAGTCTTCCAGTGGCAAGAAATGAGAGCGGATCCGCGTCGCAGTGTCGTAGTCTCCATTCTGACACGCTAAGAAGATTTGTTGGCTCTTCGCGGGAGCAATACACCCGGAACCGGTGGTAAATCCAGGCAACTTCCAGTCGCGAAGATGCACCACAGCGGGACGTTCGCCAATACCGCTGATAACGAACTTTCGATCGATCCGAGTCAGTAGAGACTCAAGATATCTGTCGTGGGCTGGGTCTTCGCGTATCACCGCGTACTTTATCCCAAGGCAGACTCCGTCGTTGACGAGGCGCGCAACCGCATCGAGGCCAAGCTCTTTATCAGCACCAAAATTAGTTTCGTCTTTCAAATAAATAATGAGTTTAGTGTTGCTCGCGGCGGCAATCTCACGATACCCGCGTTCCAATCCAAGCGCATCGCGCGGATCGGAGCAAGGCAGGAGCATGGCGCAGGGGAATTGATAGCGGCGGAGAATTGCAGCCTGGTCCATTGCGCGACCAAAGGATGGTCCAATACTGGGAATTAGCCAAAGGTCGTCGGTTAGCGAGTTCAGCCATTCGAGCAAAGCATCAAACTCGTGTAGTTGAATATGGTAGATAAACGCATTGCCACCGTAGATGAGTCGGGTGATTCCCCCTTCCGCAATGTGCCTGACGATGCGTTCGTTTTGAGTGAAATCTATAGCTCCTTTTTCATTGCGCGCCAACGGCGGAACGGCGAAGACTCCACGCAGAGAGTCAGGAGTGATAGGTGTAGTTTTCATTTTATCTTCTAGATACCCCCGGACTTTAGTCAGGGGTGTTTCAATTTCTACCCTAGCGACGAGAACCCCAAAATCTTTATAGATACCCCTGACTTCAGTCGGGGGAGTTTCAATTTCCACCTAGCGACGAGAACCCAAAATCTCTGTAGATACCCCTGACTTTAGTCAGGGGAGTTTCAATTTCGAACTCGTGTGTGAGAGCGATAGGTTGAATCTGAAACTCCACCGGCTAAAGCCCGGGTGGTATCTCAAGAGATGCACAAGATATCTTGGGTTAGGTTGAATCTGAAAATCCACCGGCTGAAGCCCGGGTGGTATCTCAAGAGACAAACAAGATATCCCCACTAGGTTGAATCTGAAACTCCACCGGCTGAAG
>DATFRK010000965.1:0-14381 GCA_035263325.1 Pyrinomonadaceae bacterium
CCGAAACACCGGTCACGCGTCCAAACATCCCGCCGAGCTTGCTGCCTTTCAGTGTCGCCACGTCTGTAAACAGAACGAAGTCGCACTGTTTAGCTTTCGCTTCCGCATCAGCTTCCGCCGGCGACAAGGCGTTCAAAGACACCGCTTCGATTCCCGTACTGCCAATCTGCGAGACCAACCGATCGCGCAACGTATCTGCCGAGACCTCGTGCCCCGATTTGTTGTTGATTTGCGCGACCCCCACGCGAATGGTTCCGGCGCTCTTAGTCTCAGCAGCACTCGAGATGGAATTATTGGCCCTACCTGTGCTGCTGGTTTGACCGGACGCTTGACCCATCATGGAAGCCATCGAGGGCATCGCAAACAACTCTTGAGAGCTGGCAGCCTCGGTATAACCGGCAGGCACATCAAACAGAGCGATATCCAACGGCTCACGCGAAAGCTCCACCACCTCCTTGGTAGTCGAGTAAGTAACCTGACCGCCCTCGCCGTAGATCGTCATGGTCTCGATCAATGGGTAGCCGATCTTTCCGGTTCCTTCACGGCGAAACCTGGCTTGGTCACGACAAGTGGGACGCGCTGCGCCGAAAGTGGGCATCGTTCCAGGACTACCAAGGCGGCAATCAAGCGCCACATTCAGATCGATATACCAACCATCCATTTCAGTTCGCTGCTTCACCCGGTTGCAGGCATCCGGCGAGGACTCGATAGTCATTGAACTCTTTACATGCCGAGCCGTGAACCCAAACATCTCTTTGCGCTCACCGGTATCAACTGAGGTTGTCGTGTAAGTCACCACTCCGCCCTGGCGAGTTGGACCAGCAGGAGCATTAGTAGGTGCTGGCCTGGCAGTAGTGGTGGGTTCGTCGGTTTGCAATGAGGTAATGAAATACTTCCGAGCTGTGTCACTGATTTGGATAGTTTGCTTCTTATCACATTGGAGGATATTGACCGTGTTGTATCCCGGAGCCAGCTGCATTTCACTGCGCTCACGCGCTCCTTTGATCATGGTGACGCTCTCCTGGGTCGAACCACCGGCAGAATTAGTCACTCTATACTTAACTTTTAGATCACCAGCTGAGGGCGCTGGTCTATTCCGAGTCTGCGCAAAAAACACCGTAGCTGAGGCAACAAAGAACCCAATGAAAAGTAGTTTCCTAATCATGCTTGTTCTCCCTTGGTTTTGTAAGATCTTCGATTGAAAGTTGACGACCACGCAGTACTAGTCACCCGCTTGTCGCAGTGCGGTCGTGGCCCTTTTGATTGCTTCAACGATATGGTCCAGCCCTTCCTTCGCATTGTTTCCGTTACGATCGTCCAACGCTTGCCGAAAATCCGTTAAAGGCTGCGCTGCGTAGCCTGTGTAAATACCAGGAGCATAAATTTGGTGTTTGTACCAGGCCCGCCCGCGCAAACCTCGACTGTCAAGGAAAGCTCGCTCGCCCGCCAACAACGCTTCATTGACCCGCTTCAACTTCGCCTCGTCTTTCTCAGTCATCGCTGCCTGACGATTCTTTTCGAGACGTTCCGCTGTTTTGGCAAATTCATCTACCGCAGTATTCATGGCCTGCTGATCAAACGCTGTCTCAAGATTTCGCCGCTGCGCCAGTTTCACCGCCTCGGCAAAGAAGTCGCGAATCTGATTGGCGTAGTCGGTGTAATCAAAAGGCAAAGCATCAGCATCCGCCAGGCGCAGTGCCAGCATCCCGAATATCTGGGCCGCCGCGACGTGGTAAACGAAGCCGGGATCGCCAAAGTTACTCATCCAGTAAAACGAGTCGTAAGCAGAATGATAGACACCGTAGTCGCCGTTGAACCCGAAGTCGGTGGAAGCAATTCCCAGGTGTTGGAAGAATGGCGTGTAGTCGGAACCGGATCCGAGAGCCCCGATCGGAGCGGGCGATCTTGGTTCCGGATCACTTTCGGAGCGTTGCTCGCGACCACGATCCTGCCATTGCTGGTAGATGCTCTTGCCCGTCTTAGGATCCTTTACGTCGCGGGTGACCTCACGAATCAGTTTCCAGAGTGAAGGCACTGACGAGGCGCTGAAATTCGCACCTGAGACGGCAGCGTCCAGATTCAGGTAGGCCACGGCCTTCTGTTGCAGCTCGTCAGCGTTTTCTTCGGCCCACTCGGTGGAACCGATCAGGCCGTACTCTTCCGCGTCCCAACTACCCAGGATGATGGTGCGTCGTGGTTTCCAACCTTGCTTGAGGAGTTGGCCAAACCCGCGCGCAGCTTCGAGCATCGCCGCTGTACCACTATTAGGATCGACCGCGCCAAACACCCAGGCATCGCGATGGTTGCCCATTACTACCCAGCGATCCTTTTCCTGGACTCCATCAATTCTTGCAATAACGTCCCAGATGGTGCGGACCTGGTAATCCATATCGGTCTTCAGGTGAACCTTGACGTCGCCCGTGCCTCCGATGTGATAAGCCAGCGGCAGTCCTCCCTGAAAACCGCGTGGTCGCACTGGACCTTTCAAGGGCGCCATCAGCTTCCGGGCAACATCGTAGGCGATCGGTTGGACAGGAATCTTGGTGAGATCGGTTACTTGCTCGGGTTTCAAGCGGGCAACACCGGGGATCGCAGGTTTGCCCGGAGTCAAGGGGTCGCCCGGGTAATCGAAGAGGAACTGCACCGAGCCGCGTTGTCCGGAAGCCTCAGGTCGCCATGGTCCCCTGGGGTAGACGTCGCCCTGCATGTAACCATCATCGGCTGGATCAGAATAGATGATGCAACCAACAGCGCCATGATCTTCGGCAACCTTGGCCTTCACCCCACGAAAGGAGTTGCCATAACGGACCAGGACGATCTTTCCTTTGGTATCGATACCAGCTTTCTTCAACTCATCATAGTCACCCGGTAATCCGTAGTTTGCGTAGACCAAGGGTGCCGTGACATCACCGCTGGCGCTGTAGCCGTTAAAGAGTGGCGTAATTTTCGGATTCGACGAGGTCGGATCATCTGGTAGCGGTGCCTCATGCACTGGTAGGCTTTCGCGATGAGGAGTGATCAACTCTACTACCGGCGGAGCCTTTGGATAGGGAAGCCAGACTTGATACTCCTTCAATTCCGCTGCCAACCCAAAGCTCCTCAGCTGATCGCGCACATAAACTGCCGTTGCATAGTCCTCTTTCGTGCCCGCGACGTGCGGCTCGAGCGTCAGCTGACGAAGATGCTCTCGCGCAGCGCTTGGGGCAGGCGCTGACAGGAACACTTCTTCCCAATGTCGTTCGGCAACGGCTGCGTCTTCCGCAAAGCCGTCGATCATCGCCGAGTCATTCGGACCCTGCGGGAAAACAGTAGAACTATTAGTGGGTAAGAGAAGGAAAACCAGGATCAGTGAATGTGCGAGGGTCCGGCGGACAAGTTTCATAAGTATTTATTCCCGATAAGTATTAGATCACCGTCTTTAAGATCGAATGCTGAACATGAAACCACTTGTTGCCGTACAATAAGTTTGTAAGCCAACGCGAAAGGATGCGCTCAACTAATGGACAGTAGGTACTACCCCAACGTAGAAGTCGATATGCATCAACTCAGCACTGAGTTGCGAAGACTGTTTGACTCCGAGTTTGAAGTCCAGGCAATGCAAATTTCGTCTACGAGCGTAGTGCAAGCCCGCAAGTCGAATACGCTGCGCGACCTGACAGGGCTGTCTTCGGCATTAACAATAAAAATCACCCCTGAAGCCGGCGGAACGCGGGTGGAAATTGGCATGCAGAAGTGGTTTGACAAAGCCGCCGTCGCAGCAGTTGGCGTTTTTGTGTTTCCCCCACTGCTGGCACTAGCGGCTCTCGGCGCCTACTGGCAGTACAAACTCACTGAAGACTCTTGGAAGATAATCGAAGATCACATTGCGCGCAAAGCGGGCGGGTATGTGCCACCCCTTCCAGGTCGCTGCGGTACTTGTGGCGCCGCTAACGTGGCGGGGTCCGACTTTTGCTCTGGCTGTGGCGCGAATCTCAAGGTTGGTCGCACTTGTCAGTCGTGCGGAGCTCCGCAGAAGGATGCGTCGGCGAAGTTTTGTAATAGGTGCGGCAAGGCTTTGTAGGGTTTTTCTTTGGGCTTTGTGCTTTGTTCTTGTGCAGGCCCCACTCACAACTAACTTACCATGCGCAGTTGGGAAGGGTGGCAAGCGGGCCCTACACTCAACTCTCGCCTGTGGCACGCAGCGCGCCCCCGCTACATCTGAATTGCAAAAACTAATTGGAAGCGAGGGCTGTTTGCTTCAGTATGAGTAGTAAATTGAGATCTAGCGGGGGCGCGCTAAGGGCCACAAGCGAGGGCTGAGTGTAGGTCCCGCTTGCCACCCTTCCCAACT
Organism: Pyrinomonadaceae bacterium; assembly: GCA_035263325.1. Taxonomy (GTDB): domain Bacteria; phylum Acidobacteriota; class Blastocatellia; order Pyrinomonadales; family Pyrinomonadaceae; genus PSRF01. The sequence goes on from DATFRK010000965.1 coordinate 4,331, forward strand.
GCGCATGGTTAGTGAGTTGAGTGGAGAGTCCGCACAAAGGACAAAGAACAACACACAACCCACAAAGAACAGCCCCGCACGAGCTGCACGCGCCAATTCTTCAGTCGTGCCGCAGCGCTCGCACCGGGTCAATTCTCGCAGCGCGTGCTGCCGGGTAGAGCGCCGCCAGGATCGAAACCACGATTGCAAACAAGATCGCACCCAACGACAAAAACGGTGGCAGCGAGAAGAAGTCCACAAACGACGCGCCCTGTGGTTTCAAAATAAACCGGTAAGCCAAACGATTTGCCACCGCATCGATTGCCCACGCGACCAAAGTTCCAAGCACGCCTCCGACGGCGCCAATTACCGCCGCCTCGACGAAGAAGATCAATTTGATCTCCCGGTCTTCCGCGCCAATTGCCTTCATGATGCCAATCTCGCGCGTGCGTTCCAAGATCGACATGATCATTGTGTTAGCGATGCCAAACGACGCCACCAGCAGTGAGATCCCACCCAGCAAGCCCAGCACTGAGTCGATTATCAAAAAGACTGTGCGAATCTGGTCCAACTCATCCACGATGGAAAAACTACCAAAGCCCAATTCGGTAATGCGCTTGCGTACCTCTGTCAGGGCAACCGGATCCTTGACTCGCACAACTGCTGAATCGAAGCCCTCGTTTTGTCCCTCAGCGAGGTTTCCTCCTTGCCTGGCTAGCGCCAGGGCCACCTGGCCCATTGGTCCACGATGACGCAGGATCCACTTGTGCGCAGTCTGCAACGGCAAGTAGATGCCGGCGGAGGGCATCAAACCACGCAAACCACCTTGACCCGCTCCTTCCTTTATTTCGGTGTTTAGCACTCCCACAATCCGAAAGGTGCTGGTCTCCAGACCCTCGCTCGACTCCTCTAACCCCGGATCGTCAAGCGGAATACCAAAAAAGTTCGGCGCCTCATCCTCGGTCTTCGCTTGCTGGTCCTTCTTTTCGTTAGGTGGCGCCAGTAGTTCCAAAGTTTTGCCGACTGCGTCTGCTGGTTGCGCATAGCCGAAGTCGCGCGTGAAGCGTTCTGTAACCACGGCCTCATCCGCCGTGGGCGATGAGATCATCTGGCCACTGAGAAATTGCTGGAAGCGTGAAGACGCATTGGGAATGTTCGCGCCACCAATGGTCTGGGTCTGCAACTTGCCATTGGAGCGGACATACGACCAGAAACCGACATTCGGTTCTACGTACGCCACTCCTGGTATGGCCGCGATTTCCGCCACGCCCTGGTCGTCGAGAATGCGAGTAGGGTTTTTGTCAGGTCTCTGCCTGCCATTTCGTCGCTCGTTATCATCGCGACGACGTTCCAACCCCGCCAGGGTGCTGAGACCGCGGCCAAAGACCGAAATCTCGTTGAACAGGTCGAGCGCCTTGAAGCGAGCCAGCATGTTGCGCTGTAGGCCCAAGCCAAACGAGACCATGGTGACAATGACGGCCACACCGACAATGACACCCATTGTCGTCAGCGTGGCGCGTAACTTAGCCTGCCGCAGGTTTCGGAGAGCCAGGTGAAGAATGTCGAGAAAACTCATACGAGTGAATCAGCGGAACAGGAGCCGCACTGCATCGATTGTCCAATCTGCGAGGCTGGCAGTTACAACTTCAGCACCCGCCGCGCGCAGGGCTGCCTCGGTCACAGTGTTGGTAACACCAACAGTATGCATTCCCGCGCCACGCGCTGCTTGGATTCCCGGGGGTGAATCCTCGATGGCCACGCACTCTTTCGGTAGCAGCGGCAACTGCCTTTCTTGCTGCCGCTTTTCATTTAGCAGCCGCAACCCCGCTTGATAGCAGTCAGGGGCGGGCTTGCACACCGACACATGCTCAGCGGTGATCACGACGGAGAAAAGCGGAGCAAGCCGGGCGCGGGCGAAGACGTAACCGACCTCTTTCTCATTCGCCATACTCACCAGGCCAAGCGAAAAGTGACGGGCCGCGGCTTTCAGAAAATTCGGAATGCCGGGGAGCAACGGTAGTTCGTCCGCGATCATTTCCCGGTGTAGCTCTGTCTTTGCGTCGAGTACCGACGCCAAAATTCCGTCCTCAAGTGGTTTCCGGGCCCGCCCGAAAACTGCCCGCACAAAGGTGCGGTCGTCCATCCCCAACGCGTCGAAATACCAATCCTCCGGGAGTTCGATGTCGTGCCCGCGCAGTACGGTTTGGTAGGCCTGCAATTGCAGACGCTCGTCGTCGATGATGACGCCGTTGAAATCGAAGAAGATCGCTCTGATCATCAGGTCCCGGGCCTCAACTGAGTTAGCTTGTTGTTCTGGTCTTCGAAGAGTTTTGGTAAGCGTTCACTCTCGAGTACGTCGAGGCGTCGCAACACCTCGGCTAGCGACAGTTCATTTTTCAGGTTCACTTGATAGTCAAGATCCGCGCGCAGCCGATCTTTCTCCCCCTGGCGATTCTGCGACATCATGATAATCGGCGCTTGCATTCCCGCTATTACCGCCAGGACCAGGTTGAGCATTTGATAGGGCACCGGGTCAAACCCGCGCACCAGGATGTAGGAATTAAGAATTATCCAGAACACAATCAGTCCGATCGACACGCCGATAAACTTCCAACTACCACCAAACTCGGCAATCAGATCAGCAGCTCTGTCGGCAATCGTCAGTCTGGCTTTTTCTTCCTCGTTGACGTTGCGAGAAACCCTGGATCGCAACAGTTCGTCCGTGCGCCGCAGTCTGTCAGTGAGCGCACTGAGCATTTCCAGGGCCACGTCCGGATTGCTGCGCACAAAAATAAGAAACGAGTCGCGTGACAGGATCGCCAGCCGAGCATCTTCGATTACGCGCGCGTCCGCCGAGCGCTGACGACCGTCAATTAGCGACATTTCACCAAAGAAATCTCCCTGGGCCAATTCCGCAAGCGTCACATCATTCTTGTCTTCGTCGCGAATACTGATGCGCACCCGCCCGCTTTCGATGAGGTACATCGCATCGCCTTTTTCGCCTTGCCGAAACAGTCGCGTGTTACTGGCCACATTTTGTTCCGAAAGTAGCTTGCGCAACTCTGTTGCTGCTGCGTCATCGAGTGAGGCAAATAGAGGCACTGAGCGCAGTGCCTCAAGCGTCATTTGACTCGCGGGGTTTGCCATAAGTTCACCTCAATTGGGGGATGATGAATACGAAATCTGTGCCCTCCGGCTCAAATCACTCTGCCGTCTTTCATAAAAATGATCCGATCTGCGAATTGATTGGCGAGTTCGTGATCGTGAGTGACCATCAAGATCGTCAAGCCGTCATGACTCACCATCTCACGGAGGAGTCCGAGTAACTCGTGGGCACGGATGGAATCGAGATTACCGGTAGGCTCGTCTGCTAGTAACACTTTAGGACTATTGGCCAGGGCACGGGCAATCGCCACACGCTGTTGCTCACCGCCCGACAACTCAGACGGCCGATGCTCCATTCGATCGCCCAGGCCAACGCGGTCGAGAAGGCTGGCTGCCCGCTCACGTCTTTGCTGCCCCCGCAAACCGCCAAAGGCCAGGGCCAGACCAACGTTTTCCTGGGCACTCATCGTCGGAATAAGATTGAAGTTCTGGAAGATCATGCCAACAGAGAAACGCCGGTAACGGGCCATCTCTTTCTTCGTGAATGGGCCGAGTGGCTGCGACGCAAAGTACACTTCACCCTTGGTGGGATGATCCAGGCCGCCCAGCATGTTCAGCAGCGTTGACTTACCCGAACCGGAAGTTCCCTGGATGGCAACGAACTCGCCTTCCGTAACCGACATCGACACGTCGTTCAGGGCCGTAACGTTGTTGGTTCCCATCTGGTAGATCTTTGAGACTGACTGCGCGGCTAGGATGGCTGGCATGGAAGGAAGTGTGTTTTCGGGATTTCCCTTTGGCTTACTCAACTCGTCTGGTCACGCGCCACAGTGTGACCTGCTCATCCTCAAATCCTTTGAGCATCATCTCAAACGGCGCTGCCTCAAAACGGTCGGAATCGAGCAACTCGGCCACCTCATCGTCGGCAAAGACTGCGGCAGAGATTATCACGTCTGTTCCTGACGACAGACCTTCCAGCCGAGCTGCCATATTAACTGTAGAACCGAAATAGTCGAGGCGGTCGTTTAGGGTTACCGCGATGCAAGGACCCGAATGGAGACCCGCCTTCAAACAAAGGGGCATGCTTCCGTCACTCGGTGCGGACAGCAATTGTTGCGCCTCGACCATGGCCAGCAAAGCCGCCGCCGGACTGCGAAACACAGCCATTACGGCGTCGCCAATTGTTTTCACAATGGCTCCGTCATGATCGTTGATGGTCTTTTTCAAGACGTCGAAGTGGTTCATCACCCGACCAAACGCCGTCGCATCTCCAATTTCGCGGTAAAGTTTGGTTGAGTTGCGCAGATCGGTGAACAGCACTGTTAATGTACCTACTGATATCTGTTGCCCGGGACGCAGTGCCTCGGTAGAAAACAGGTCACGAAAAACCTGCAAAGCCGTTACCTCTGCGGCAGTCGCCGCCTGGTCACTCCAGGCCATGCGTTCCATGATAAATAGTTGTTCGACTTCAGTCTGGTTTTCCAGCTCCAGGGCTGAACGCACAGCCAGGTTGAGCGGTTGATCGCTCCAACCATTGCGCGAGATAACAACGGACGCGGAGTCCGCTCCGCCGCGCGAGACACTAGCCGGCTGGGCTCCTTGTAACTCGAGAGCCCGCACGCGATAGTTTCCTTCTTCCAGTGGCAGAGTAATCTTTCTCTTCTCTGCTGCTCTCAGCAACTGTTGCGCAACGACGTGAGGCGTTCGCTGCGGACTGCCAATGCAATACTCGCCGACTTCTACCCGTCGTACCGCGGCATTGGGACGAAAGGTCAGCTCTACAAAACGGTCGAAGTTGATGGCGAAATCTATCTTGCAGGTCTCGCAGTGCACGGTGCTTTCAATGTCTTTGAGCGAGGTGCCACTGTCCTGCGCGCCACGACACATGGGACAAATTAGATCCCACTGGAGATTAAGCAACCCGGTACGAGTGGCGCGTAGGCACGTTTCCAGCACGTCGCGTCGTGATTCCCCCCACGCGTCAGCCAATTGGTAAGGGCGAATCCGGGCCACCGAAAAATCATCTCCAGATTGCACCAGTTCAACCAATCGATCTGCAATGCGACCAGCCTCGAGCAACAGCTCAGGGTGATGGACCTCAACGTCAGCCAACAACTTGCGCTTAAGTGCACTTAGGCGTTGCGGGTCAGCAAACGAACGCGCTGGGGCTGACAAAGCCGCGGGAGCCGGCAATTCCGCTATCGCCATCTGGTCGTATTTCTCGAAGGCGGCGCGAAACTTACGCTTGCTGATCAACCCGATTTGCAGCGGGACGGCCACCATCCCCAAAAGATTCCTGGGCTGCGCCCAAACATCGTAGGTCAACTGGGTTCCCTTCGCTGTGGGAGACAGCTGCGCCAACACTCTCATTTGGACCATTGGCCCTTTGCTGTAGACGCGGTCGACGCCGAAACGAACCGGACGGAGCCACTCAAAGGGCTGTTCTTCCCATTCAACCGGCAATCCATAGATCGACAACTTCATTCGCCGCCGAGCATTCCGCAAGTTTCTGGGTGACGCTTCCGTTTCAACCGTGGGCACTCCGGTGTCACGATTGAAGCGATTGGTATCGGCGACAAAGGGCCAGATCTCTTCCGGACTCGACTTTAGATTGAACACCCAACGATAGTGAAACTCGCGGTAAGCCATGGGCGAAAAATACTGGGACGGCAGGCCTATCAAATCAGAAATGAAATTGGCGGCGGGAGTTTGCGCGGAAACCCCACCGCCAAAGCGCCAAACGCCGGGCAACAACTTTTAGGTCACACCTCTTTGTACTCAGAATCGACGTCCTCATCAGACAACGCCACGCGATAATTCCTGGATTGTACTTGCTTTGTAATCAGCAGGTCGTTCTTTGTTTTGAGCAAGTCGGCGCGATTGTAGACGGACAATTCAAAGTTGTAGCCGTGGGTAATCGCGTCCTTCGGACAAGCTTCTACGCAATAGCCACAAAAGATGCAACGGCCGTAATCAATATTGTAGACCTCGGCGTAACGCTCATCGACACCGGTGCGTTCACTGGGCGGGCGCGGATCGTCTTTCGCGACAATGTAGATGCAGTCTGACGGGCAGGCAGCGGCACAAAGGAAACAGGCCACGCATTTTTCCTTGCCCCACTCATCCACGTGAAGCAGGTGTTGACCACGATAACGTGGTTGCACGGTTACGGGCTCATCGGGATATTGGACAGTCCACTTGCGTTTAGGAATGTAGGAGAGAGTGACGCCCATGCCCTGGATGATCGCTTTAGTTGATTCAATTACGTCGGTAATGATTGACATGTTGCCTCTGGAATTCTGACTAACGCTTTGTACTTTGTTCTTTGTACTTTGTCTGTCGCTATTGCGTCGCTTGGACTTTCGACGTTCGACGTTCTTCGTTGGAGTTGAACCTTATTCCACTCGCTCCACCTCGGAACCCGTTGCTTGCCATCGACTATCCCGCCACACAAATCTATCAGTAAAACGATAGGTCACGGCTTGCTCGCCCGCTCGAAACTTCACATTCCCAAATAGTGTCGCTCGATCACCATGAAGAGTTACCTTCAAGCCGTCAAACTCCCACTTGTCGATCGTGGTGTCTCGCTTGATTGTCCTTAGATACTCCGCTTTCCCCTCTGTGCCACCTTCCCCGTCCGCTGATTGACCAACATAATCGTCAGCCAGGATCTGGTCGAGCTTCTTCTTATCGGCGTTCAAATTCGCCGCTGTCCACTGATTTTCGATATCGGTCAATTGGGCCAGCACCTGGTCCTTGTCAGTGGGAACGGCTGCGGCTTCTTTGCTCGGCGTTTCGCTGTTGCTATTTGTGTTTGTGTTGGTATTTGCGTTTGCGTTGGTCTCGCTGTCGGGAGCTTTGCTGCTGTCAGTGTTCTGATTTTCTTCACTACGGACATTATCATTGCGTCCGAATGGCGCCGGGCTATTGCGCTGGACCATTCGTGGGACCAGCAGTATGGCCGCGATTGAGAGTCCGATGAGCCCCAAAACCAGGACGCTCACAACTCCTAAGACCCATGGCCAAACTCTTCTCCGCTCAGCCGAACCTCCCGGAGGCACATAAACTCCCGGCGGCTTGTAGGCAACCGCATTCCAATCATCCTGGCGCCCTTGCCCGGAAGTCTGTTCAGCATTGCGAGCGCCGACAACGGTCGTCTCATCCTCGGGGACCTCGGTAAGCGGAGTACCGTCGTCGATACAGAAACTCAGATTCTGTTCTGTATAAGTCTTGTTGCAGGTGCTGCAGCGCTTCATTCGTTGAATTCTCGTTTACCCGCGTCTAGCCTCCGATAGCCCCTATTAGCATAACAAAGAGAAAAAAGCCGACGTAAGCCACCAGGCTCAAGCCACCGGAGATTACTCCCACTAGAGCGAACGGCTTTCCGCCAACTGTTGCGGGTGAGTTCTTGATTTGGGAGAGCGCAACCAAGCCCAGGATGAGGGCCGTGATTCCCAGGACTGGTCCAAAGAAACAGACCATACCAAAGAGGAATGCACATAAGCCGACGACCATTGAGGCTATCGCGAGATTCTGGTTGGGGGTACTGCGACCTACCAGCGGCGGCGGAGGCGCTTGCCAGACAGGAGTAGGTCGTTGGCCGTCAGCGATGGACCAGCCCCCTTCGCCTGGGGGCTGTCGAGGTAGCCACATCGTTCCTCGTTCCGACTTCGGCTCCTCGTACGCCGTTGGGCGTTGCGCGACAGGGGGTCTGTCGCGACGAGGAGCAAAATCATCGTCGAGGATTGCTCCATCGTTGTGACAGAACGTAATCCACGTGTCGTCGTATTCCTGGCTACACTGGGGACAACGCTTCATCTGTTTCTCAACCGTCTCGCTCCTGAGATCCGTGAGCGGTGAGCTCAGTTTCAGACGAGTTCGAGCTGACTAAAGAAATACGCGATCTCAATAGCGGCATTTTCGTCTGAATCAGATCCGTGAACGGCGTTCTCGCCGACAGAGCCGCCAAACTCTTTCCGGAGTGTGCCGTCGTCAGCCTTTGCCGGATCCGTTGCGCCCATTAAGTCGCGCCAGGCCTTCACAGCGCCTTCTTTCTCCAGCGCCATTACCACGCACGGGGCGCTGGACATGAACTCAGTTAAACCGGCAAAGAACGGTCGTTCACGATGTACGGCATAGAAGCCTTCTGCTTCCGACCGTGTCATATGAATTAATTTCAGTCCTCGAATCTTGAAACCACTGTCGAGAATTCTTTGCACAATCAAACCTGTCTTACCCGCGCGCACCGCGTCAGGCTTTACTATCCCAAATGTCAGATTACCCATTTTCTCGTTTCTGTTTCCTTTTTAAAGTACAAAGATCTAAGTTTCTTATGAGAGTGCGGCCTTCATCTCCTGGCCGATATCGGCTGGCGACTTCGCTACTCGAATTCCAGCTTGTTCCAATGCTTTCATTTTTTCCGCCGCCGTACCTTTGCCACCCGCGATGATAGCGCCGGCATGGCCCATGCGCCTTCCAGGCGGGGCAGTTTGTCCGGCGATGAACGCCACGATGGGCTTAGTCACATTCTCTTTGGCGAAGGCTGCTGCTTCTTCTTCGGCGGTGCCACCAATCTCACCGATCATGACAATGCCTTCTGTTTCTCCATCATCCTGAAATAGACGCAAAGCATCAACGTGGGTAGTGCCGACAATTGGGTCGCCACCAATTCCGATTGCTGACGACTGGCCCAGGCCCAGGGCCGTTAGTTGTCCGACTGCCTCATAGGTCAACGTGCCTGATCGCGAGACTACGCCAATCCTTCCTTCACGATGAATATGACCGGGCATGATGCCGATCTTGCACTTACCCGGTGAAATGATTCCCGGACAGTTTGGTCCAATCAAACGCGACTTCTTATCGCTGAGATATTCCTTTACTTTCACCATGTCCATCGTTGGAATACCTTCGGTGATGCACACGATGACGGGAATGCCGGCGTCAGCGGCTTCCATCACGGCATCAGCAGCAAATGCCGGGGGCACATAGATGACGGAAGCGTTTGCGCCTGCATCCTTAACCGCGTCGGCGACGGTGTTGAAAACCGGAATACCCTCGTGAGTGGTGCCACCTTTTCCGGGTGTAACACCACCGACAACATTGGTCCCGTACTCCACCATTTGCTTCGTATGAAAGGTGCCCTCTTTGCCAGTAATACCTTGAACGACCAGACGGGTTGATTTGTTTACCAGAATGCTCAACGCTTGGTACTCCTTAGAAATGTCAGGCTAATTTGAGAAGCGGCAGTATAGCAACCGGGGGTAGAGGGACAAAATCAGGAGGCAGGAGGCAGTTGGCAGGAGGCAGTTGGCAGGAGGCAGGCACTGATCAAAATCATTGGTCATATATCATTGGACATTTCTCATTTGTCATTTGCGCGGGCCGATTTGCGCGTAGACATCGAAGTGATACTTCTTTTGGCTTGGCTTTTCGTGACGCTCTACCCTTTCGTGACGCTTGAGCTTTTCGTGACGCTCGGGCTTTCGTTACGCTTGGGCTTTTCCTGACGCTCGGGCTTTCGTGACGCTCGAGCTTTTCGTTTGCGCGCGTTGAGATCTGAGATCACAAATCTGAGATCTCAGATCTCAACACGCACAAACGAAAAGCCCAAGCGTAACGAACCCCAGCGTAACGAACTTAAGTGTAACGAGCCTAGGCGTCAAGAAGCATCACCTCGATGTCTACACGCAAATCAGCCCGCGCAAATGATAAATGAGAAATGTCCAATGATATATGACCAATGATTTTGACCAGTGTCTGCCTCCTGCTTACTGCTTACTGCCTTCTGCCTCCTGCCTCCTGCCTCCTGCCTTCTGCCGTCTGCCTTCCCTACTCCAAGTCAACAGTTTCTCCGTACTGGGGCACTGAGACATTCCAACCGAAGCGCTCCTTAATGTGTTGGGCCATCGCGGTTGACGCCTGAAGTTCACCGTGCGTCAGAAACGTGCGTACCGGTGCTCCTTCCATC
>DATFRK010000966.1:0-39089 GCA_035263325.1 Pyrinomonadaceae bacterium
CCTTTCACCAGGAAAAATCGTTTCCGCGAGAGGCCTTTGGTTGATTCACCAATTCTCCCGCGGGCTCGCAGCCGCAGCACTCCTGTCTTAGGCGCTGTGCTTTGCGTCTGGGTTGCGGCGGGGATCGACAGAAAGAGAAAGACGAGCGCTATCACCATAACTAGCGCCATTCTCGAGGCTGCTTTCTCCGGGTTGCTTCTCATTCGTAGCTCACAGGTTCGGGCTTCGCGGAAACTTCAAAAACGGGAGCCGCACGCCACGCACAAAAACTTGATCGGAGCGTATTGCCGGAGCAGGAGAAAAACCATTTCCACCGGCTGCGGCGATCAGATCATCCTGGTCCACGCCGTCGCCACTGATGCCAATCGCTCCCACCAGCACTCCGTTCTTGTAAAGCGGAACACTGCCGGGAAAAATCTGCAGACCATTTGGCAAGTTCGGAATGGAAGTACAGGGCATCGGAGTCCCGCCTAGAGTGGCCAGCAGGTTTGCCTTGGTCACATCAAGTTGCAGGCCAACGTTGAAGACACTCCATTCGCTCAGTGGGGTACTGAATGGCCCAGCCTGGGTATTGTCGATGCCATCAGGGAAGAATGGCCGGTGCAAAAAGCCGCCCGCCCGATCAGTGAAGGCCACTGAACCATTGAGTTGCAAACCATCAGCAGCAGCGCGGTCGACATAGGAACCAAAACCGGCGCCGCGCAATAGAGTCGCAGCATTAGCATTTGAGTAAAAAGCTGCCGTTCGCGCCTTCTGCACTGCCACATCGAAACCAAACACTGGCGCGTCTTGCTGGCGAAACACACCAAGCACTTTGCCCTCAGCATCAACCACGGCGATCGTAACTCGTGCATTACTGCCTAGGGGTTGCCGGATCGCGGCTCGAGTGATGTTTGCTTGTTGGGCGGCGTGCGCGATGATGGTCTGCACGTCAGTTGCACTCAACGCGTTTGCTGTGGCCGGAGAGCTGCCGGCGACAAAAGGAAAGAAGCGTGTATCGACTTCCCCGGCGATGCCACCAACTGTCGCAGGTATAAAAGCGGACGTTGGTGGAGTAACAAAAGTTATCGAACCAACGCCGGGCAAGCTGCCGAATGGAATCGTGGCGGGCGCCGGTGGATTGGCGACGTTGGAATACGCCAGACGTATACCATCGACTAGTATGTTGTCTCCCTTGATCAAAGCAGGCGCCTCAAAGCCTCGTACGCCTGAGGCGGCGATCAACTCCTCAAACGGTTGATCGAAGTCGGCCGGATCGCGATCTACCGTGTAGAGTCCGTCACCTTCGACGCCTATGCCTCCGGCAGCCACTCCGTTGCGATAGATGGGCAAACCACCAGGATCGGCGGAGAGGCCGACAGGTAGCGCTGGCTTCTTGATGTCGCTGCAGGGAAGAGAAGAGAACTGCACGCCATAAAGCGGGCCACTGGAGCGAAAACTGATGCCTGGCGGGAAGTGTTCCTGAACGATAAAACCGGCAGTGCGAGTCGTAAAAGCGTTGCCGCCAGTGCTGAAAAAAGCCGCCGTCCCGGCCTTTGAGGTAGCGGCTAGTAACGAAGGCACCACCTGTCCTTCGAGGCCGCGTCCCACTGTGCCGACGCTACGAATAGATGTCGTGGTTGGTGCACCCGTCATAGTGAACGTTCCCAGCACGTTGCCCTCTTTGTCAGTAACAACAACGGTAACGTTACGTCCCATTTGTGCTGCGGCAGAAACTGCCTGGGCAATGATCGTCTGAACATCACTGGGAGTCAGTGTGGTCGTGGGAATAGTTGGTCCAGGCGCCGGTTGCAAACCAGGGTTACCCGGCGTGGGCAACGCATCGACGGCATCGGGTGGTCCACCGCCGACGTGGCCAATGCCGACACGTACCCGATTGCTGGCGACGTTGTGATACTTGATTCCCACCAGCACATCGCCGAGATCTGCCATCTCATCGTTAAGACGCAGGACAATTGAAGAAGCCCAGGGTTGATCTGGCACGTCGCCGACATACTCAACCGTCAGTGGATGAACAGTGTGTTCAGCATCTTCGGCATCCGCGGTAACGAGAGCTGAAGTCTCGCCAGGCTGTAACTTCAGATTCATCGCAAACAGCATGATGCGTGTGGAATGATCGATGCCGAAGGTCAGTTCGGAATTTGCGGCGAAGGGTTCGCGAGTGTGCGTGACTGACTCGAAAGCGATAGCTCGAGTCGAGTCTGAGTGACTGATGAGGACAGGAGCCGGTGCCTGGGCCGTAGCTTTCTGAAAACGATAGAGCGCGGCCAGAAGGAAACTCGCGCAGATAAACAACCAGACTAGAAAGCGAATGCCTGAATTTGCGGTCACGGCAATTGCGGAGAGAAGTTGCGAAACGAACCCTTCAAGTCATTCCCAATGTATCACAAAGGATGCGGGACAAAATAGATAGTTGTTTCCCAGAATTCCGTTGCCTCCCTACCACTCGTATGTTACAAGGCAAGGAAGTCGCGAATTTCGATCCTGTCTGTATCGCGACTGATCAAGAAACAGCGTGAAGAGTTATCCCTTCAAAATCATAACTGTTGTTTTGTGGGTTATCTCGAGCTTTGCCTCCGCCGTGGCCCAAAGTGACGGGCACCTCAAGGGCACGGTGAGGAATTCGAGTGGTGGCCAAGTGGCCGGAGTGGTGGTGGTTGCGACCAACCAGGTTACCAGCCAGGCCAAAGAAACGCGCACCGCTAGTGACGGTTCTTATTCACTAAAACTTTCTCCGGGTGCGTATCGACTCACCGTTGCTCCACCAAACGTTGCTCAGTTCGATAAGGACAAGAACTACGGCGACTTCATCATTGTTCGGGGTGACAGACTTGAGAATGTCATTGTCGATGCGGGTAAAGACATCGCAATCGATATCGTGCTGGCAAAACCCGAAGAGGTACAGATCCCGGCGACGCCTCAGCGCCGCGAGACGCCGGACCGCTGGCGCATCGAGTTTCCCGAGTACGATCGCTACGGAGATCGTGGTGCACGAGGTCGAGACATTCCCTTCAAACGCGGTCGTTGGTGGAATCCCTACAATCAAAGCGTTCTCAAAGGAGACTATCCAATCAAGGGCGACAAGCTCTTCATGATCTTGTCTGCCGTTAGCACGACGCCGGTCGAACAAAGACGCGCGCCAACGCCATCGGATGTTAGCAGTGTGGATCCATTGAGTGCGGAATTCTTTGGCCGGCCCGAACAATTCGCGACCAGCGAAACTTTGCAGGTTAGTTTTGAACTGTTTCATGGTGACACCACCTTCAAGCCGCGCGACTGGGCCATCAAGGTTTCCCCAACTTTCAGCATTCCTAACTATCTGAACGCGCGGGAAAACGGGGTGGTGAATATCGATGTCCGACGCGGGACGAATCGCACTGACTGGCATGCCTCATTGGAAGAGGCGTTTGCTGAAGTAAAACTCGCGGACATTAATGCGAACTATGACTTCGTCTCTGTTAGAGCCGGCATTCAACCTTTTGTGTCTGACTTTCGCGGTTTCATCTTCTCCGACAACAACCTGGGAGCGCGCGTCTTCGGAGCAGGTGACAACAATCGCATTCAGTTCAACGCGGCGTATTTCTCAATGCTCGAGAAGGACACCAATAGTGGTTTGAACCGCTTCGACACGCGTCACCAGAATGTCTATATCGGGAATATCTTTCGCCAGGATTTTATTCGTAAAGGCTATACCATCCAGGGAAGTTTTCATTACAACGACGATCGACCGAGCATCGAGTTTGATCGTAACGGATTTCTGGTGCGTCCGGCGCTTATCGGTGATGTTCGTCCGCACGCGGTTAAGGTTGGCTACCTCGGTTTTAGCGGTGACGGTCATCTTGGGCGATTGAATCTCTCGCACTCGTACTACTACGCCTTTGGGCACGATGAGCGTAATCCGATCGCTGGTCGCCGGATCGATGTCCGGTCAAACATGGCAGCAGCCGAAGCGTCAGTGGACCGGGATTATCTTCGCTTTAAGGGCTCTTTCTTTTGGGCCCAGGGCGACAGCAATCCCACGGACGACAAGGGGACCGGTTTTGATGCGATCTTCGACGATCCTAATTTTGCCGGCGGGCAGTTTTCTTTCTGGGTGCGCAACGGCATTCGTTTGACTCAAACTGGAGTTGGGCTGGTCCAGCCGAACAGTTTGTTGCCAAGTTTGCGCAGCAGCAAGACTCAGGGCCAGGCGAACTTTGTGAATCCGGGGTTATTTCTCTACAACGCCGGCGTGGATATCGAACTAACGCAGCGTATCAAGGCCGTCGTCAATGTAAACTACCTGAGGTTTCATCGAACGGAGCCGTTGGAGTACATCCTCTTTCAAAATGCTATTCGCCACGAGATTGGCTGGGACTACAGTTTAGGAGTGGCTTATCGTCCATTTCTCATTAACAACGTGACCCTGACGTTTGGTGCGGCGAGTTTGCAGACGGGCCGAGGCTTTCGTGACATCTTTACCGACAAGTCGCGAAACTGCCCGCCGAACGTCGGAGATTTTTGCGAGCCGGCGGTAATTGGTCCAAACAAGATGTTGTATTCGTTGTTTGGCCAATTGAAGTTGGTGTTCTAGTTGTAAGACGTCGTCAAATCTTCACCACGGAGACACAAAGAACACGGAGGGGGCACAGAGAAACAAACAAGAAATCAATAGTCAGAAAAGGAGAAGCTTATGGATCCTCACCTAAATGAGCTGACACATGAAATCATTGGCAGCGCAATTGAAGTTCACCGACATCTGGGACCAGGACTACTCGAGTCCGCTTATCGACTGTGTCTTTGTCGAGAATTATCTCTTCGAGGATTCAGTTTCAATCACGAGCACTGGCTTCCGGTTGACTACAAAGGTCTAGAGTTGCCATGCACGTACAAGGTGGACATCGTGGTTGAGAAACTGGTGGTGGTTGAGTGCGAAGCGGTTGAAGCGTTGCAGCCGATTCACGACGCCCAACTCTTAACCTATCTTCGGATCGGCGGCTGGAGACTGGGACTACTAATCAATTTCAACGTGGTAGTTCTAAAGAATGGTATCCGCCGCAAGATAATGGGGTACGACAACTAATCTCTGTGTAACCTCCGTGCTCTTTGTGTCTCTGTGGTGAAAATTTTAGTTGCCCTAAAGTCATCATGATGATGCGAGCGATCAAATTTGTTCTGGCGGTATTAACTAGTGCGACTGTAATTGGCGCCATATCAGCGTCATCACCGCCTTCAAACACGGTCACCGAAGAATCAACACTCTTCAGAAATCAGACACCGGCGCCCGCCAAGCTCGAAGGGTGTGTCTCCTGTCACGGGCTGATCGAGCCGATGCATAAGTACGGCACCACCGACACCCTCGACAAGCTCAAAGACGGCAAAGATGCCGTGGGCTTAAGTTGCACCGCCTGCCACGGCGGCAACCCATTACCCAGTAAAACCAGTGAAGACCCGAAAGAAATCGAACGCGTCAAGCGCGAGGCGCACGTCAAGGCGCGCTTTCCCAATGAATGGCTGCGGAACGGGCGCGCCACCGGAGCCAATCCCGAACGAACGAATACACTTCTTGCTCGTGAAAGTTGGGAGTACGTCCGCTTCATCAATCCTGGTGACTTGCGTGTCGCCGCTAAAACTTGCGGCGGCGGCGCCTGTCACGACCTCGAATCCAAGAATGTTGCTCGCAGCATGATGACCCACGGCGCCATGCTCTGGGGTGCGGCACTCTACAACAACGGCAGTTTCCATCTTAAAGATCCACGCTTCGGAGAAAGTTACAACGAAGCGGGCGCGCCGCAGACCCTGCTGCAAGCTACGACCGAAGAACAACGGCGCGCCAAGGGCATGTTGAGCCTCCTCGACCCGATTCCACGCTGGGAGATTTCGCAGCCTGGTAACGTGCTCCGTGTGTTCGAACGAGGTGGCAAACGTCGACTCGAAGTAGGTCTGCCTGATAAGGAAGAAGACCCGGGTAAGCCCGACAAGGGCCTGAGCGCCCGCGGCTTCGGCAGCGCGCAACGCACCGATCCGGTCTTCCTGGGATTGCAGAAGACGCGTTTGTTAGATCCAACCCTCAATTTCCTGGGTACCAATGATCACCCAGGCGATTATCGTTCGTCGGGTTGTGCCGCCTGTCACGTGATCTATGCCAACGATCACGATCCTGCGCACTCAGCATCCTATGCGCAGGCCGGAAATCTCGGTCGTTCGCAAACAGCCGATGTAAACATTCCTAAAGATGAGTCGGGCCATCCAATCAAACATCAATTCACCAGTCAGATCCCTTCGTCGCAGTGCATGGTCTGTCACATGCACCCGGGCACAAACATGGTCGCGAGTTATCTTGGTCTAACCTGGTGGGACAATGAATCAGACGGCAGCAAACTCTATCCCACGAAGCAACACAACCCCAGCCAGGACGAGGAACAGGAGAAACTGGATCGCAATCCGGAAGCGTCCAGCCTGCGCGGCCTGTGGTCAGACTTTGATTTTCTTGCCAAGACCGGAACACCAGATTTCAACGCCCTGCTGCGCAACACGCAATTTGCCGATTCGCACGGGCACGGTTGGCTCTTTCGCAAAGTTTTCAAACGCGATCGTAAGGGCAACCTCCTCGACGCCCAGGGAAATATAGTTTCCGCCGACGATCCCAACAAATTTAGCAAGGCAGTGCACCTAGACGACATCCATCTCGAAAAAGGGATGCACTGCGTCGATTGTCACTTCCGCCAGGACTCGCACGGCGATGGCAATCTCTACAATGAACCGCGCGCGGCGATCGAGGTCTCCTGTGAAGACTGTCACGGTTCAATTCGCCAGAAGGCGACGCTGTTTACTTCGGGCCCCGCTGCTGCATTGACGACGGGCAGTGCGGCTGAACGACGGAAGACGCAAAAACAACCTCTCCTCGGCCAGGATATGACCCGGATTCGCGTCCGGGATGAAACGGGCTCGGCGATCCCGCTCTTTCAAAGAATCACTCGCGACCGCAAACGCAAAGATGAAAAAGGGGCCGACATCGATCTTAAAGTCGGCGACGTTGTCCAGAACTCGATGGTTGTGCCTGGCCGTTGGTGGCGCGTGGTGCAAACTCTCGACACGATCACACCCAACAGTCGCGACTTCAGTGAGAAGTCGCGCTACGCGAAAACAATCCGCAAAGACAACGCTACCTTCGGCGATGTTCCGGCCGACAACAACCTGTTGGCCCATAGGGACTCGGACATGACCTGTGTCTCATGTCATTCGTCCTGGATGACCAGTTGCTTTGGTTGTCACTTGTCGATGCAGGCGAACCGGAAGATGCCCAACAGGCACAACGAAGGCGGCAACTCACGCAACTTCACCCAGTACAACTTCCAGGTCTTGCGTGATGACGTGTTCATGTTGGGACGTGACGGTACCGTGACCGGCAATCGAGTGGCGCCGGTGCGCTCTTCGTCCGCCATTTTGGTTAGCTCGCAGAATCAGAATCGCGAGTGGATCTATTCACAACAGCAGACAACTTCTGCCGAGGGTTTTGCCGGCCAAACATTCAACACCCATGTGCCACATACGGTAAGGGCGAAGGAAACAAAAGCTTGTAGCGACTGTCACGTGTCGGAGAAGAACGACAACAATGCCTGGCTGGCCCAGTTGCTGTTGCAGGGCACAAACTTCGTTAACTTCATGGGTCGTTATGTTTATGTTGCAGCCGCCGATGCCCTGGAAGTTGTAGTTGCAACGGAGCCGACCGAGCCGCAAGCAGTTTTTGGCAGCACCCTGCAGAAGATTGCCTACCCAACGAACTATGAGGAGTTTGTCCGTGGTGGCAGCGAACTGAAGACTGCTTACGAGCACAGCGGCAATCCACGCGTGCTCCAGGTGCAGTTGCGCGGCGAGTACGCGTACGTGGCCGCAGGCGAAGGCGGGTTGCGTGTTTACGATGTCGCGCAGATCGATCAGAAAGGCTTTTCTGAAAGAATAACCACGGCTCCCGTGTCGCGCTTTGGTCAGAAGTTTTGGGTGAAGACTAAGTATGCGACTGCTGTGGCGGCGCCAACCACCCTGGCGGTGGATCCGGCCCGTTGGCGCGTAAAGGCTGATGGGACAATGATTGATCCGGTCAGTGCAGCACGTCTAAACGGGGCAGCGCGGCGGCAGTTAGTGAATGAAGAGCAACCAATTCACCCGCTTTACGCCTATCTCTATGTTGTCGACAAGTATGAAGGATTGATCGTCGTCAATGCGGCGACTCTACTCGATGGCGATCCACTCAACAACTATCTGAAACGCGCGCTGGACGGACAAAGGTATGCGCGCGGTGCGTTCAATCCAGCTGGGGCGCTCAATGATGCAAATAACATCACCATCGCAGGCACTCACGCGTACATCACCACCGCGAGTGCGCTGGTAGTAGTCGATATTAATGATCCGTTGAATCCGCGCATCGTAAGCAAGGTTGAGTTGAAGCATCCCCGTTCGCTGGCCATCCAGTTTCGTTACGGTTTCGTGGTAGATGACGAAGGGCTCAAGGTACTCGATTTAACAATGCCCGAACGTGCGCAATTGGTGAATGGCGCTGGCGTCGCACTGGCAGATGCGCACGACGTCTATGTCGCTCGCACTTATGCGTATGTGGCCAATGGCAAAGAGGGGATTGCGATTATCGATGTGGAGCAACCCGAGCATCCGCGGTTGGACCAGAGCTACAACGCCGAGGGAAAACTGAGCGATGTGCATCAAGTGAAGGTGGCGATGACGAATGCGAGTTTGTTCGCGTACGTCGCGGACGGAAAGAATGGGTTGCGCGTCTTGCAGCTGACGTCGCCGGAAACGACGCCGGAGTACGCGGGCTTCAGCCCTCGGCCCCGGCCCGTTCTGATCGCGACTTATAAAACTAAGGGAGAGGCGCTTGCGATTTCCAAGCCGCTGGATCGTGATCGGGCGGTTGATGAGAGTGGTAACCAGGTTTCGGTGTTTGGCCGCCGTGGCGCTCGCCCATTCACGCTGGAAGAGATGATGCGGATGCTGCGTACCAATGATGGTACTGGCTCCTGGTTCCGGGTGAGCGACGAACCGTCACGGACGACTTCAAGCTTGCGCTGAAATCCACAGATTACGCAGACCGCACTGAAATAAAGAGAGGTAAACAACAGCAGTACATAGGCTAAGAAGAAATCTGCGTAATCCGCGGATGGTTTCGTCTAAAACTATGCGTCAAAGTACTTACTATAAAGCGATCATTCTAATCGCCCTGATAGACATCAGCATTTTCATAACGAGTAACGCGCAGCAGCGAAACACACCCAAAGCAAAACGCGTCGTGATTGCCGCCAGTACCGTACTGGATGGCAAAGGTAACGTGCTCCGAAACACCCGCATCGTGATTGAGGGAGCGAAGATCGTCGCCATTGATCCAAAGGCTGGGCCAGTGGACTACGACCTGCGTGGTCTAACTGTCATGCCAGGGTGGATCGACGCTCACGCGCACATTACCTGGAGCTTTGGCAAAGATGGCAAGAATGCGGGCCCCGGAGAGACCACCCAGGACGCAGCCTATAGCGCGGCGGCGAATGCCTGGGCCACGTTGTTGGCCGGCTTCACTACGATACAAAGCCCGGGTTCACCAACCGACATTCCCTTGCGCGAGTCAATCGCGAAGGGCCTGTTACCAGGCCCACGGATCTTGACCTCGGCGCAACCCCTGCAGGGACGGGGTGAGCAGACCGGTACGCCTGATGAGATTCGTGCCTTTATCAGAAAGCAAAAGGAAGCAGGCGCGAATTTAATTAAGATCTTTGCCTCGCAAAGCATCCGGCAGGGTGGCGGCATGACTCTCTCGCAAGAACAATTGAATGCTGCCTGCGATGAGGCGAAAAAATTGCGACTGCGCACATTGGTACATGCTTACAAGAATGCGGTGCGTGCGGCGACCATTGCCGGCTGCACGCAGGTTGAGCATGGCACCCTCGCGACAGACGACGATTTGAAACTCATGGCCCAGAAGGGAACTTATCTCGATCCGCAGGCGGGGCTGGTTATCGAAAACTACCTGCTGAACAAGGACAAGTATCTCGGTACTCCTGGATACACGGAAGAAGGCTTCGCCGCGATGGAGAAAATCTTGCCGCTGAACCATGAACTGGTGCAGCGGGCGTCAAAAATTCCCGGACTGAAAATCGTCTTTGGTACAGACGCAGTTGCAGGATCGCACGGTCGCAATGCAGAGGAGTTTATCGATCGCGTGAAAGACGGAGGCGTAGCTCCGCTGACGGCGATGATCTCCGCCAATTCGCTGGCGGCCGAGGCGATGGGCCTGTCGGATCAGATTGGCTCTATCGCTCGTGGTCTTCAGGCCGACATCATCGCCCTCGACGGTGATCCTTTGAAAGACATCACCGCCGTCCGTCGCGTCACCTTTGTGATGAAGGGTGGTGTGGTCTACAAGGACGCCCGGCCCTCGCGCTAACCCAAGGGTAGAAAAACAAAGCCTTCAAACAAAATACCCCCAACTGCCGTTGGGGGTATTTTTCTTGACCCGCGGTCAATTATTGCGGTAAATTACTTGGCATCGCAAAGTACTAGACGCTAAACATGAATATCTTCAAGCATTTGTCTTCGGCCCCTCTTCCCTCTCTGGGTTTCATCTTACTAATCGGTCTGGCTGGTCTCGCCTGGTCGTACTTCTGCCTGCGTTTCGCCGGCTATCTCAGGTGCCACCGTAATCTTCGCAGCGGCTATACCCGGAAGACGTTTCACCTCCTCATTTTCATTACCGTCGCAGTGCTGCAACTCCGCTGGGGTCTCTTTGCCGTTTGTGTGTTCGGCGCCATGACCACGTTTGTCATCGCTTACGCACTGCTACGCGGGGTGGGCCATCCGCTTTACGAAGCCATCGCCCGTGAATCCGATCGACCGCATCGCACCTATTACATAGTAATTCCTTATCTCGCGACCCTTATCGGCGGCATCGCCAGCAATCTTTTCTTCGGACCTTTAGCACTGGTTGGCTATTTAGTTGGTGGGATTGGCGACGCCGCGGGCGAGCCGGTGGGAACAAGATGGGGCAAGCATCAGTATAAGGTTTTATGGTTGGGACGAAAGGCGGGCACCAAGAGCCTCGAAGGCTCAGCCGCGATCCTGTTTGCTTCGTTGCTGGGGCTGCTTCTCGCCCTGGCAATTCATCGACAGTTGAACTGGCAATCACTCATTCCGATTGTTTTGATTGCCTGCATCTGTACGGTGATTGAGGCCGCGTCGCCGCGGGGCTGGGACAACACGCCGATGCAGTTTGTCCCTACGTTCCTGGCGTTCTTGTTACTGCCGCGTTGAAGAACTTCAAGTTGAAGAGGTCACTGTGATGCTCAGATCTTTGCTGCGATCGACGGACGTCAAGAGAGTCGTGATAATCAGCGCGCTTGTACTTTGGTGCTGCTGCATGATCGCTGTCCGAGTTCATCGCTCTGGTTCAAGCTATTACCTGTTCCTGGTTTGGAACCTGTTTCTGGCGGGTATCCCCTTGGTCCTCAGCACGGTGTTACGCGCCCTGGTTCATCTGCGCGCACGCCTGGTCTGGCAGCTTAGTTGTCTTGTTTTGTGGCTGCTGTTTCTGCCAAATGCGCCTTACATTCTCACCGACCTGCAACATCTCAAGTATTCAACTACTACTGTGCCAGCCTGGTATGACGTAGCGCTGCTCATCTCCTGCGCCGGCACGGGTTTACTGTTGGGCTATTTGTCGTTAGTCGATGTGCAGGAACTTGTGGCCCGGAAGTTCGGTTCTGTATCCGGTTGGTTGTTTGCACTTACGTCGTTGGTGTTGGCTGGCTTTGCTCTCTACCTCGGACGCTTCCTTCGCTGGAACAGTTGGGATCTGCTCATCAGGCCGGGCAGGTTTCTTGATATAGGAGGCGCACTGTTGCACCCCTTTCACCTCACCCAGCCTTTATCCGTTACTTTCATCTTCGGCACCATCCTGGCACTTGGATATATCGCCATTCGTGTTTTGCTGGTGAAGCGAGTGGAGTCAACATAGAGAGCCGCGAGTGGTAGCGAGCGGATGCTTCGGTCAACTTTAAAGAGCAGTGACTAGCTTCAAGTTGGCCGTGGCCGCCGGTCGCTACCCCTCACGGTTCTCTATTGCTTATCCTAAGGCGTGGCTGAAACTCTGATCGGAATCATCTCTGACACGCATGGGCTGGTGCGGCCGGAAGCCATTGCTGCCCTCCAGGGTGTGGATCTGATCCTGCACGCCGGTGACATTGGCAACCAGGACGTCCTCGATACTCTCCGGCAGATTGCCCCAGTCGTCGCCGTTCGCGGCAACAACGACAAAGGCGAATGGGCCAATGATCTGCCTGATTGGGAAGTTACGGAAGTTGGCCCAGTCTCCATTTACATGTTGCATAACCTGAATGAGATGGATGTTCGCCCCAGTGGCATTTTTCAGGTGGTGGTCAGCGGCCACTCTCATCAACCGTCAGTGGAAGAACGCAAAGGTGTTCTATACGTGAATCCCGGCAGCGCCGGCCCCAGAAGATTCACCCTGCCGGTGACGGTCGCACATCTGAAGGTAGAAGGTGAAAATGTCGCCGCGCATCTAATCGAGCTTCTCTGAACGACGCAGGACAGCGAGCGGTAGCAATCTGTTCCTCAGTCCCCAACTGGCAGGTAGCTTGCGACCGCTTCGCGGGCAGCAATTTGCTTCCTCAGGCAACACTGTTAGTCCACTCGTTTGTTACACATAAACCGAATCAAAAGGAAACTTGTCCTGCTCTGTTTTGTGTTAGATGGGTTTCTCGCTGCTCGGTTCGGAAATCCGCGTAATCTGTGTAATCGGTGGATGGCTCACTGCATTCGCTCAATCGAGGTAATCTTCATTTGGCCGTTGCTCCTGGTGCCGTGGACTTTGTAATGGACCTCTGACTCGTGCTCGGAGCCGTCGATCAGCGCATGAATGGTTCCGGCAACACTGGCAATGAATCTGCCGTTGTCTTCTGAGACGTCAAACTCGTCAAACTCGACCTTTGTAATTTGCCGGTCCTTTCGCATCGCTTCCGCAATCTCCTCCGCCTTATTACGCATTGTTCCATCAGCCATCACGCCCTGGTAATCATCGTCCAGCACGCGCTCGAAGAATGATGCGTCGTGACGCATCGAGGCGTAAGCCAGCTCGCGCAACAAGGTAAACACCGATTCGCCGCCCTTGTGACTGGTGAGCGATTTATCCTCGACCGCCATATCCAGTGGCGATGGCGGGGGAGGTGGTGGCGGGGCTTCAGCAGTGACCTGACGAAGTTGCTCAGAAAGGGACGAGAGATCCCAGTTGGGATGCTCCGAACGGTAGATGTTATACCTGACTGCCCCCGCGAAGAGTTTCTTACCGTCAGTACCTTCACTTTCCTCAGTCGCCAGAGCCTTGATGCGCCGCAGCGCCCGCAGTCGATACTCCGCATTGGTGTCGGCTGAGGCAATCTGGATGAGCGGCTCCATCTCACTGTTACTGGCAAACTTGTCAATCAGCATTATCTTTACTTCAGGGTCGTTGGTTTGCTGGTAGAGCTCGACCATGGCGGGACTACTGCCGTCGCCTTCTAACTCAGTGAGTCGCACAGCCGCCAGCCGGCGCAACTCAGCGTCTGGATTCTTCAAGGCCATGTCGATCAATTCGGCGAAGGCTTTGTTGTCACCCAATGCTCCTACCAGGCGTAGTTCCAGGCGTAGTTTGTCAGTGGGTCGATCAATGAGTTGAGCCTGGCCGGACTTCAGGCCGCCGATGGGAATCAACAGCCAGGCGACCACGGCAATCAAGCCGGCAAACAGACTCACCATTTTCCAATGACGCGCACCAGCGCGGACGCGATCGAAATTCAGAATCATTTCAATTCTCCTTTCCAACGAGCGTTTGGAGGTAAAAAAGGCGAGCTGATGATCGGCTTGGAGCAGCAAACGCCGCTCAGCCACCTTTAGGAGACCATCAGCATAATTTTCCGGGAGCGCACCCCGCCCGACAACGCGTTCATCACACGCCAGTTCACGTTCAAGACTTAACTGGCGACAGGCATAGCGGACCAGGGGATGAAAAAAGAAGACGATTTGTAGCGCGGTTTGAAAGTAGTTGACGACCGTATCGAGTCGCTCGAGATGAGCGAGCTCGTGCTGAATCATGGCCCTGCGTTCGTCGACGGTGGTCCATTCGGCAATGTCGTGCGGTAGCAGAATTACCGGACGAATGAGGCCGTGGAGCAAGGGACAATGGACTTGCTTTGTCAGTCGCAGATCAATCTGACAACTCTCTGCTTCGAGATTCAACTGAGCGAGTGTGACCCTTTGGGCGCGGCGCTTGATTCTTCCGAACCTGATTTGAATCATTGCTACTCGCAGCGACGCAAACGCGGCCCCTACCAACCAGACAACAAATAGGACTGGCAAGGCAACAGGAAGAACGCTTGCGGGCTCAGAAAGCCGGTTGTTTGCTGGTGTTTTCTGTTTGTTTTTAACTGGCGTGGTAACAGTGGGTGCTAGCTCGATCACCGCCCGGGGCGCTTCAATTACGTAGTTCAAGGTCCTATTCGTTGGGCGGGCAAGGGATAGGTTTTGTACCAGGGGAGTTAAGAGTGGGAGAAGAGCAATCGCAATAAGACAGAACAGCCAGGTTTGGTGTCGCACTACCGGCGCCCATATCCTCACGATCCTGAGACTGCACCAGGCAATGATTACCAGCACCAGCGCCTGCCAACTCAAAACGAGTAGTTCGATAACAAACCGATCGGCGAATGCAATTGGATTCATCTCTTTTCTCCGGCGCCGGATTTCGCTTTACGCTGAGCGAGTCTCTGCCTGATCTCACGCAAATCGTCTTCGGTGAGGTCGCCTGTTTCGACGAGGTGCAGTACGAGTGAGGCTGCGGAGCCACCGAACACCTGTTTGATCACGTGGCCGACGACGTGGCCGCGCGATTTTGCCGGCTGCTGGCGCGCGCGGTAGATGTACGACTTGCCCTCGCTGCGGTGTGTTAGATGGCCTTTTCTCTCGAGTACCCGGATGATAGTTAGGACGCTGTTATAGTGTCGTTCACCTGGAAGTTTGGCCTGGATCTCGCGGGCTGAGGCTTCACCCAATTCCCAGACCACGCGCATGATTTCCAGTTCTTTGTCAGTAAAGGTTTTTGAGGGTTTTCGTGGCATTTGTTTCTTTCGGTAATCAACGGATAAATACGTTGATGCGCAGGATAATGTGTTTCCAGCGGAGTTGTCAACGTATTTTTACGTTGACGAGGTTTTTCTCGGTGGAGAGTATCCTCAGCTTGACCTTAACTCGTTAGGCGTCTTGCCGGTCCAGCGTTTGAATGCTCGATGGAAGGAACTCGATTCAGAGAACCCCAGCAAATAAGCTACTTCGCAAATTGCCATTCCGGGTTCCTGCAAGTACCGCAAGGCGAGCTCGTGGCGCATCTGGTCCAGGAGATCATTATGCGAGGTGCCAAACTCATGCAGCTTTCTTTGCAGGGTTCGGGCACTCAAGCCCAACTGGATGGCGATGCGTTCAAGTGAGGGATCGCCGCCATTTAGTTCGCGACTGATTATGTGCCTTACTTGATCAAGCAACGAGTCACGCGGCGGGAACTTTGCCAAAAGTTCTTCGGCGTGCCGATCCAGGACGGCGAAAAGTCCGGGGTCTGCTTTGGCAATCGGCAAACTCAAACTGTTCGCGGCGAACGACAACTTGTTGGCCCGCTGGCTAAACTCTACGGGACAACGAAACATCCGTAGGTGTTCTGCCGTGTCCTGTGGTCGTTCGTGCTGAAACTGAACTGTAATTGGAGTCCAATGCTGATCGACGAGGTTGCGGCAGAGCGTGGCGACTGTAGCAAACGTCATTTCACTGTCGTGCCGGTGAGTTTCGATCGCCTGATCTACGTACTTATAAGTTAGAGAAGCGACAGGTGCTGCGAAGTCAAAGGTAAAGGAGGCGCCGTCCGTCCAGATGGAATGATAACGGGCCACTCGAGAGAAGGCCTCTGCCAGGGTGGGGCTGTTGAGCGCAATATAGCCAACCAGATCGAAAGCTTTTGGATTTACCGTTTCGCCGAGATGAAGACCAAAGTAGCCATCGCGACTGAGTTGCGAAGCCTTTTCGTAAAGGTCGACGAGTTGAGAGAAGGGAATACGGCTATCAGGATCATGCAACAGCGACGGGTTCAGACCCACAGCCTGGTACAAACTGTCGGCGCTAACCCCATAACCTTCCGCAAACTTGATTATCTTCTCAGCTGACCGGGCCTGGATGGTGAACGTGGCGCTCATCGTTATCAGTTAACATCTGCATGGCATAAGCCGTCAATTTCTTGTCGCCCACGGTCAACTCAAGACTGAATAGAATGGCGTACTCGCGGTGTCTAGCAATTGTCCAAGGGTTTTGAGCTTCTATTATTGAAGGAGTGAACCCATGAAGATCAAAAAAGCCCCTGCCGCAATCCTGGTGGTCTTATGCCTCTCGTGGGTCTGCATTTTCGCGCAAACAAATCACAATCCTCAGCCCAACATCCTGCTCTCTACCATGCCCGCAGGGAAGGACCCGCAAAGATACAAAGGGTATATCGAACCGCGCTTTAAGGGGCTGACGGATCATTCCTACTATGTGCCGATGCGTGATGGCGTGAAGATCGCGGTCCAGGTTGTGCTACCCAGGGATCTTCCAGCGGGCGAAAAGATACCTGCGATTTTGAACATGACGCGCTACTGGCGGGCCCACCAGGGTGACGATCCGAATCCCTTCTTTCCCTCACATGGTTATGCCTGCGTGTTTGTTGACGCGCGCGGCACTGGAGCTTCCTTCGGGGTGTGGAAGGCGCCTTTCTCTCAGGATGAGATTAAGGATTACAACGAAGTGGTCAACTGGGTCGTCGCGCAGCCATGGTGCAATGGTAAGGTCGGCGCGCTGGGAAACTCTTACGAAGGCAACACGGCACTTTGGTTGGCGGCGACGATGAATCCAGCAGTCAAGGCTGTTATCCCTAGGCACTACGAATTCGATCTCTTTGACGAAACACCCTACCCTGGCGGGCTGCTCACGGACTGGATGATCAAAGCCTGGAACGAAGGGAATCGCCAACTGGACACTAATCCTGGCGTGAAGCTGGTAGATGAGGACACCGAGCAAAAGCTTTACCGCCAGGCAACAGCGCACCGCGCGGAGAACCTTGATGTCTACGGGGCCGCCCTGAAATCATCATTCCGAGACGACAGCTACTTTGGTTTCAGCCTGGACCAGTTGAGCCTGCACAGCTATTCGGCTGAAATCGAGAAATCAGGGGCAGCGATCAACAACTGGGGTGGGTGGTTCGATGCCGCTACTCCTGATGCCATGATCAAGACCTTTCTGACTTTGAAAAACTACCAGCGAGCGGTGGTTGGGCCATGGAATCATGGTGGCGGACAAAATGCGAGTCCGTATCAAACCCCTGCCTCGCAACGAGTGATGCAGGGTTATGAATGGCTTCGTTTCTTTGATCACTATCTCAAAGGAATTGATACCGGCCTGGATGCTGAGAAGCTCTTCTACTATTTCACCATCGGTGAGGAGAAATGGAAGGTCACCAACACCTGGCCGGTCGCCGGAACGGAGATGCAACGCTGGTACTGCAATGAAAATAACTCTCTGACCTCAACGCCACCCTCGTCGAGTTCAGGTGAAGACCAATACAAAGTCGACTTCGAGGCTACCACTGGAGACAAGAATCGCTGGCATACCCAGGTAGGCGGACAAGTCGTTTATCCGGACCGGGCCGCCGAAGACAAGAAACTTCTTACCTACACGACCGGTCCACTCGACGCCGACGTGGAGATCACGGGTTATCCGATAGTCGATCTTTTCGTGACCTCCAGCCACGCGGACGGCGCTTTCTTTGTTTACCTGGAGGAGATTGATGAAGGTGGGAAGGTCACATATCTCACCGAAGGTGAACTACGAGCATTGCAACGAAAGATTTCCAGCGACGAGTCGCCGGTGAAGATCCTGGTCCCGTACCACTCGTTCAAGAAGAAAGATGCAATGCCGCTGGTGCCCGGACAGGTTGCCGAACTCAAGTTCGGGCTACAGCCGATTTCGGTTTTAGTTAAGAAAGGTCATCGACTGCGAGTGGCGATTGCCGGTCATGACAAGGGAACATTTATTCGCCTTCCCGCGGAAGGAACGCCGACAATTGCAGTGCAGTGGAATAAGCAGACTGTTTCTTCGATCGAGCTTCCAGTAGTAAAGCGGTGAGCGAAGCCGTGTGCATTCGTGCAGGAACTGTGAAAGTGAACCGCCGTTTCAAACTAATGAATATTAGCGGATGGCCCCTCGTTCTTGTTCAACTCTCCGCGCTGTCTCCGCGAGTCTGGGGTGGCGTTGAAGCGAAAAATGGACTCTACCGCAGAGGCGCGAGGACGCAGAGGTTGCGCGGAGAGTTTCTAAGTAAGTCGCCGAGACGTTGAGTTGGGCGCTAGGTGTCGACCTTAAGTTAAGATTGTTTGATGTTCGGTCGATAGGAGGTCCAGAAACTGAGCCAGGGCGGCGCGATTGATACAAAATGATCCCAGGTTCCGGGTTCAGCTTTGGGATCAGGGTAGAAGTCTGAGTAGTCTGATATGTGTAGGACCACAAATCCCAGCTCCACGAGACTGCTGAACAAGGTGCTCAGTGTGTGGCGGTATTCGCGCGGGGGCGGAATCTTGGCGTCTATTTTGCTGCGATCATAAACCCAGTCTTGATCTTCGTAGGTCACCTCCGCTCCATCAACATACGCGTGTTTGAGCGAGTAACCCTCACCATTCCACGCTCTTTCAGTCAGTCCAACGACGAACGGATTGGCACACTTGAAATGGTAAAGACCGCCGCTGCGTGTAACTCGGGCAACCTGGCGAAATACGGCGCGGGCGTCTGGCACGAAGCCTAAAGAATACGCGTGATAGACGATGTCAAAGGATGATTCCTCAAAGCTGGAAAGATCGCGCATATCACCCTGTCGGGTTTGAATTTCAACGCCATAGTGTGCAGCGGCTTCTTGATCTCGCTGCAGCTGATCTGGAGACAGATCAAACACTGTCACGTTTGCGCCCTGCAGAGCAAAAGCGGCCGACTGCTGCCCGCCGCCGCAGGCCAGACACAGGACGTCTTTACCCGCAACGTCTCCCAGTCTTGACTCGGGATCGAGTTTCTCGCGCGCCGAAGCAGGGTCGAGACTCAAAGCAGGGCGAGTGAATAAGGCATTGGAATCAACCAGCGCTTTCCACCGCTTCAGGTTGTATCTTGTGCTTTCGTCCACTTTAATAGTTTACCGCGAGGCAGCCCAATACCTTGACGGTGAAAACTCAGCGAGTTGATTTCAGCTAATTGTTTTCGCCGTCTGTTAAAAGGGTATTTGTCACAGCGACCGCTCGCGCAACTTCTTTAAGAGCGCCTTTGCTTCGTCAGGAGAGAGTTTGTCGGGATCAGTCGAGCGCAGTTCCGACACGACGCGCTCGTTTGCGAGATCAAAGAGTGACGACTGCGCCGCAGCTCTCTTCCGGCCGGCACGCCGAGCAGCTACAGCCAGCACATCATCGTTTGCTGGAGAAGTTGTGGATTCCGGTGTCGACTCGCTGATGCCGGCAGCGAGTGCAGCGGCTTTGGGTTCAGTGGTCCCAAGCGCCTCATCCTCTTCGGCAAACACGTCCAGCTCATAACGTTCCAATCGCGCCAGGACTTCACGGGCGTTCGCCAGAACGGGCGGAGGCAGTCCGGCAAGACGCGCCACTTCAATACCGTAAGACTTCGAGGCGCGGCCGCGTTCGAGTCGATGAAGGAAAACAACCTCGCCTTCTCTCTCAGTGGCAGTTATCTGATAGTTCTGTGCCCCAGGTAGTCGCTCAGCCAACTCAGTTAGTTCATGATAGTGCGTGGCGAACAAAGTCTTTGCCGCGTGATCGGCTGAGTCGTGAAGATATTCCGCAACGGCCCAGGCGATCGATAGACCATCGAAGGTCGCGGTACCGCGACCAATTTCATCAAGCAAGACCAATGATCGAGGTGTGGCGCTGTGCAGAATCGCCGCAGTCTCAGTCATCTCCACCATAAAAGTGGAGCGGCCCCGCGCGAGATCGTCTGAGGCTCCCACTCTTGTCCAAACGCGATCCAATAGTGGTAACCGGGCTCGTTCTGCCGGCACAAAACAACCCATTTGCGCGAGGATGCAGATGATCGCAGTTTGCCGCAGCACTGTACTCTTACCGCCCATGTTTGGTCCGGTAATTATCAAGAGGCGATCAGTTGAGTTGTTCAGGTAGACGCTGTTGGGAACAAAACGCTGCTCACTAAAGGCTTCAATTACCGGATGGCGGCCCTGAACGATCTCGAGTTCGTCACTGTCGTGCATCAACGGACGGGCGTAACGTTGGCGGGCAGAAGTTTCCGCCGCAGATGACAATGCATCCAGGGCCGCTAAAGCCCGAGCCGTGGTTTGGATTCGTTTTGTTTCCGCCGCCACTTGCCGGCAAACTGCAGTAAATAGCTCCGTCTCGAGTTGAATGATCCGCTCTTCCGCACCTAGAACCTTCTTCTCCCAGTCACGTAGTTCGGCTGTGGTAAAGCGTTCGGCATTGGCGAGCGTTTGACGGCGTTCATACTCAGCCGGTACGCGAGCTGAGTTTGCTTTCGACACCTCGATGTAATAACCAAATACGCCGTTGAAACGAATCCGAAGATTGCTAATGCCACTGCGAGTGCGCTCAGTCGCTTCAAGCGTGGCAATGATCTGTTTAGCGTTTCGACTAACCGACCGCAGTTCATCCAATTCGACGGAATAGCCTTCCCGGATCACGTCGCCATCACTCAACTTAAGTGGCGGATCGTCACTGATAGCCCTGGCGACGAGAGCTCGTATGTCCGGCAACTCGTCAGTGTTTTCGACGAGTACTTGCAGCAGCGTCGACGGTAGTGGGGCCAGTAACTCACGAATTGCAGGCACCTGATCGAGTGAACGCGAGAGCGCCACGAGGTCGCGTGGTGTAGCCGAGCCGAGACTTATGCGACCGGCAAGCCGTTCCAGGTCTGAAACCCCCTTAAGTAATGTGCGGAGCTTATCGCGGGTGAGTTGAGTAGCGACCAGATCACCTACAGCAGCAAGGCGGGCTTCAACTTCGCCTCGCCTAATGCAAGGTCGCAGGAGCCAGGCCCGCAACAGTCGACCTCCCATGCCGGTCACTGTTTGATCGATCACTTGCAGTAAGGAGCGACCAGAACCGCCAGCCAGCGATTCAACCAGTTCCAGATTTCTGACCGTGACACTGTCGAGTATCAGATGGTCCTGCGGTTCGAAGTAGACCAGATCGGTCACATGGGCAGCGGCTGCGCGTTGAGTTTCCTGGGCATATTTCAAGCATGCGCCGGCTGCTCGTATCGCTTCATCCTTGCGCACGAGGCCATAACCTTCAAGTGAGCGAACCTTGAATTGTTCCAAAAGGAGACCCTGGCAGTCCTCTTTCTGCCATTTCCAATCTTCCAGAGGAGTCAAGGTGGCCCCCAGGCCAAGGTCATTTGAGGAACCCGGAGGTAATTGCGACTCTATAACTGGCAGCGCAGGCGGTTCGCCTGCGGTTGGTGCTTGATTTTGGTCGAGAGAAGCAGGCGGCCCGCCTGCGCTCCCAAAAAGTGCTGTTTGAATCTTTCCTGAGAGTCCAGTTTTTACTAACGGAGCGAGTGAAACAGGGAACAGCAACTCCTTCGGCGCATACGACTCAAGGTCGGCGCGAATTCGAGCCCACGCATCACGTCCCGTTTCCTGGGTTGCGCGAAACTCGCCCGTGGAGATGTCGAGAAAAGCAGCGCCGATTGTTTCACCGGAACTGCAGACGGCAGCCAGGTACACTGACTCGCGTGACTCGAGCAGTTGGGGATCGATAGGAGTCCCCGGCGTCACAATGCGTACCACTTCGCGCCGTACAAGTTTCTTGGTTTTTCCTGCTTCTTCGGTCTGCTCACAAATGGCCACCCGGTAACCCTTGCGTACTAGGCGCGCGATGTAGTTCGCGGCCGAGTGGTGCGGCACACCGCACATTGGCACTGGATCGCGCTCTTTGTGACGGGCAGTCAGCGTGATTTGCAGCTCGCGCGAGCCAATGACCGCGTCGTCGAAGAACAGTTCGTAAAAGTCGCCGAGACGAAAGAAAAGTAGAGTTCCGGGATGTTGCTGCTTGAGCTCCTGGTACTGGCGCAGCATTGGAGTTGGATTTGAAAGGTTCATCGTGAGTAATTGGCGGTGAATAATAAACGGTCGGAGTGGCGTCGCCAAGTGGCCTTTGGCTTTTGGCCTCCGGTCTTTGGCCTCCGAGATCTCAAATATCCGATCTCAGATCTCAACGCTGGTGCAAGTCAAAGGGCAAAAAAGCAAAAGACTCAAGGCCAAAGACCGAAGGCCAAAAGCCAAAAGCCAGCCGCATTTACCAATCGAGGAGAACTTATGGTAATTTCCACACCTAACTTCGCCAGCAAGAGCGCTGGAACTTTGACGCCAACTATGATCCGCGGCGCTTTTCTGGTTTGGAGCAGCTACCTACAACTGGGAAAGCTGGGCGGTGCCGAAATCAAAGAGCTGGGAAACACAACTGCCGCCGAGATCAAAGAACTTGGACAAGAAGAAAACAGAAACGGCGACAGCCACTCTACTCCTGAGCAACTCACTCCAGGAGCATCTGACGACGCTCGAATCCCTCTTAGAAAATTCACTCGCAGAAATCTCGCAAGCTGGGGAGATGATTTGCGCGGCACTCTTGGCTGGGAAGAAGATTCTTCTCTGCGGTAACGGCGGTAGCGCCGCTGACGCGCAACACATCGCCGCGGAACTGGTAGGTACCTACGAAAAGCAGCGTCGCTCCTGGCCAGCCATTGCGCTTACCACTGACACTTCAGCCTTAACCGCCCTGAGCAACGACTTCGGCTACGAGCATGTATTTGCCCGTCAAGTGGCTGGTCTCGCTCAAGCAGGCGACGTACTCATTGCTATTAGCACCAGTGGCAAATCTCCCAACGTGCTCAGAGCGGCAGAAAAAGCACGCGAGATCGGCTGCCAAACGATTGCCCTTACAGGGGGAAATGCCGAGCCTCTAGCCTCACTTTGCGACCTGGCGATTGTCGTCCCCACCATGAGAACCTCGCGCGTCCAGGAAGCCCACATCACGATTGGCCACCTCTGGTGTGAGATGGTCGATTTGGTCCAGTCCTGATCAACAAGGACCAACTCTCAAGTGAAATCTTAACTTGACAGGGCCAAACTAATGCATTTAGGCTGTGGTTAGCACTTCTGCGGGTCGGCGGTGCGGACGCCCAGAGCTTCAATCAGGATCCCCGCCCAAAGGCATTACCGACCCAGGTTCCCAAAGTCAGTTCCAACTAAGTTCAGTTACGAGGGTTTGTTTGTGCGGATTCAAATCTAGTGGTCCAACAGTCCCCCTTTGTCTGCCATGGACCAACAAAGTAGCTGGCCTACCCGCCGCCTTATCTCTTAACGACAATTGATGCTTCCTGAAGAAAAACACCCGATTACAGCCCCAATAGGTTCAAAAACCTATCCTTTAGGCGAGAAGAGCGAACACGCCGAGCACAGCCGAAGCCTGGCTCTCGTCGCACTCAGTCATACACCAGTCGAACAGCGAATTTACCTGGCCATGCTCGCAGCCTTAAGTGAAAACGGCAAACTCGAAGTCTTTACTGCTCGCCGCGTAATGGTGCTGAGCGGCATTCGCAGTTTGAGTACAGTCCGGCGTGGACTCGATGGTCTGATGGTTAAGTTGAGTATTGAACGACGCGCTAGAAAGAATGGCGACGGTGGTCCACGTGCGCAGGCCAGTTCCTATCGGGTGTTTCAGCCCGAAGAGGTAATCGCGCGTCGCAGGCATTTAGGCGCAGTGGTTGTTGGTCTACCGGAAAATGGACCAAGCCGGCCACACCTGTTTGACCGGGCCATCAAGCGCGTGGCCGAGAACACAAGATTAAGTCGTCGTGAGGCCCAGGTGGCTTTGTGCTGTGTCGAAGGGCTGACCAATGCCGAGATCGGCAAACGACTTGAGGTGAGTGAACAGACCGTGAAGTTTCACCTCCGTCATGTCTTCATCAAGTTTTCGGTGAAGCGACGGGCGGAGTTGATCTCGCGACTCCTGGCCTGAGCCAGTCGGCGCTCAGATGTCCGCTCAAGAAGTTGAGAGGGCAATGAAGTGAAAGCCCGACTTTGAAAACTTGATGCCGCCTCGCAACAGAGGCTTCCCCCACGGGTTCAATGTGTGACTGCTTCCAAATGAGCGTTCAGGAAGGACACGCAAAGCTAGAGGTGTCTGCTAACAAAGAGTGAAGGATATGATCACAGTAAACGCCAACAAAACTTCGACTGATAAAAGCGCCAAGAAGAAAAAGCGAAAGAAGAAGACAGCGCTGGTCATTTGTCGCGACCGGAAGCAGTTCTGGACCACCCAAACTCAGTTTTGGCAGTGGGTGAGGGAAGGCATCGTAGTCAAGACTGGAGAACAACCCTTAACCGGCATCTTCTCCCGAGAACATCAGGAATTGTTAGTGGTACTAAGCAACACCGTTTTAAATCTTGCCCACCCGAACCACATGCGTGAAGCGCTGTTGTCGCGCCGTTCAGGCGTTTCGGGAAGATAAGGACAGAGTTAGCAATGCGCAATTTAACGCCCCGAATGCCAAACATTTTGGCAATGGTGATGTTGGCACTCCTGTTTACTGTGAGATTACCGTCGTACGGGCAACAGTCATCAGCTGTCACCAGTGGCTTGCCGGTGAATCCGAACAAGACCAACAGTGATGACGATCGTTATCGGATCGGCCCAGGCGACGTTATCGATATACGCGTTTACAACCGGCCAAACCTTTCCCGTGATGCGGTGCGAGTTGAAGGGAATGGAATGATCCGCATGCCGCTGATCGACAGCGAAATACAGGCAGCTTGCCGGACGGAGGGTGAATTGGCCAAAGAGATTTCGACGCGTTATCTCCGGTTCTACAAGAATCTGCAAGTCGATGTCTTCATCAAGGAGTACCACGCCAGGCAAGTGGCCATAATTGGCGCGGTAAACGATCAGAGTCGCTTTGAACTGCAACGACGCGTGCGTTTGCTCGAGTTGCTCACCTATGCGAAGGGACCGTCACCCAAAGCCGGCCAGACAATCAACGTCGTGCATTCCAGTACACCATCTTTTTGCGATGCGGCGGGGACAGAGCCGCCCAGTGACGAGGCTGCGTTTTCCAGTTACAAACTGAGCGAAACGCTGCAGGGTAATCCAAATGCCAACCCGTACGTCCAGCCGGGCGACATCGTCACGATTCCAGAAGCAGACCAAGTCTATATAGTTGGCAATGTTAACTTTCCCATCACGATTCCGCTAAAGGAACCGATCACGCTTTCCCAGGCCATTGCCATGGCTGGCGGCGTCAAGCAGGACACTAAGAAAGACAAGATTCGCATCGTCAGGCAGGAGACAGGCTCCGCCACGAAGCAGGAGTTGATTGTCGATCTGACGGCGATCGAGAAGAAACGAGCACAGGATCTCGCGTTACTACCGAACGACATCATCGACGTGCCAACGTCAGCGGGCAAAAGTTTTCTGCGCAGCCTGCTGGGTGGGGTTGTTCCTGGCGTGGCCCAGTTGCCGGTCCGCGTCATTCCCTGATGCCAGGGGCCTGGCCAATCGCAGTGTGAGATTGAAGGATTTATGAAACCCACTAACGAACTTGTCAAACGAGAGCTCGAGTCGTCACCGCTCGAAAGGCCTATCGACGTCACGCCACCTTCTTATAATTATGGCGTCGATCCCAACGCCGACAATGACGTTCATCTGCTGGACTACTGGCGAGCGCTCAGAAAGCGGGTGTGGCTCATCGTTGGCATCATCGCATTGGTGACCTCGCTTTCGATTGTTTACGTGGCCCGAAAGCCAGACGTGTTCGAAGCGCAAGCGCGGGTACAGGTCAATCTCGAGAACAACAATCCAGCGTTACCCGACAAAGCTTCTTACTACTACGGTTCATCCGACGACCCCGTCTATTTCAATACTCAGCTGCAGATCCTGGTTAGTCCAGGCCTCATCCGCCGAGTAGTCAGGACACTGGATCTCGAACACAACCCGGATTTTCTGAAAGGGAATCCAGCTCAAAGAAGATCCGCCTGGCAAACCGTGTTGCAGATGGTGGGGCTTCGTCATGCAGAGCCACCCGCCGGAAATAAGCCAGCGGACACGTTGCCACTGACAACGTCGGTGGCCGAAGCCTCTTCTCGCGAAGACCTGAACGAGGCGAAGCGTTTGGCGCCGTACGTCTCCTCGATTCTCGGATCTTTGAATGTTGAACCGGTGAAAGAGAATCGCGGCTTCTACAAGGAGACCCGCCTAATCGATATCACCTTTCAGCACATCGATCCGCAAGTGGCTGCGAAAGTAGTTAACGCTGTCGCCGAGACCTACATCTTTGCCAACCTCGAGAAGAACACCGAGACAAATAGTAGTACCGGCGACTTCCTCCAAAAACGGATCGCCGAACTGCAGCAACAGATTCGCGCTGATGAGGAACGCTTGGTTAATTACGCCAAGAACAACCAGATCATTTCGTTGGACGCCAGTCAAAACACGGTGGTTGAACGACTGGCAGGACTCAATCGCCAACTGCTCGAAGCGGAGAACGAACGGAAAACAGCGGAAGCGGCTTTCAACGCCGCCAAGGCTCCCGGAGCAGCCAACGCGTTAGCGGACGCCGATGCGAAACAGGCAAGCGATCTGGAGGCAAAGATAACTGACCTGCGCCAGAAACGCGCCCAACTCCTGGTTGATGCAACTGAGGAGGCGCCGGAAGTTAAGGAAGTTGACCAACAGATCGCCGTCCTGGATGGACAGCTCAAGGAGCTGCGTGTTCGCAAGACCACCACGCTATTGACGAATCTGGACACCACCTATCGCCAAACCCTCGAGCGTGAACAGGCCCTGCGTAAGTCATTTGATCAACAACGGGCGGAGACGCTCACGCAAAACGAAGCGGCGATCAATTACCGCATCATTCAACAGGAGATCGAAACCAATAAGACGCTGCTGACCAACCTGCTGCAACGTTCGAAAGAGAACGATGTAGTGCTCGCCGGCAAGTCAAATAACATTTCCATTGTTGACTATGCACTCGCGCCGGATACCGCAGTGGGACCCAACCGCACTCGTGGCGTTTTTATAGCTTTCTTTTTGTCGATTGGCCTGGGAGTCGGACTGGCGTTGTTTCTCGAATACCTGGACGACAGCGTGCGTTCAACCGAGGACGTGGAACGACTACTGCATTTGCCGGCCCTGGCAGTGATTCCGTCGATGGGTGGCGTTGCGCGCCGGCGAGTTTTGCCGGGCGGGACGGCGTTGCAGAAGCGCGCTACTAACGGGAATGGTCGAGAAAATCCGGAACTGCTGATGAACGTTGATGGCCGGTCGCCGCTGGCGGAATCCTATCGCCACTTGCGCACCTCTGTTTTGCTATCGACCGCCGGCCGCGCGCCCAAGTCGTTGTTGGTTACCTCGAGTTTGCCGGGCGAGGGCAAGACGACGACCGCAGTAAACACAGCCATCAGTTTGGTCCAAACAGGATCGGAAGTCGTGATTATTGACGCCGACATGCGCCGTCCACGCTTACAGTCCATTTTTGGCATGCGTGGCCAGTTGGGACTGAGTTCGATTCTTTCCAGTGACGTCACGGAAGAGGAGATGGTCGCAATGGTCGGTCGAGACAACGCGACCGGACTAAACGTGTTGACGTCCGGGCCTATTCCACCAAACCCCGCCGAACTCCTGGGATCCGACCAAATGCGCAAACTGTTGCTGGCGTTGCAGGGAAAGTTTACCCACGTCGTGGTCGATTCTCCGCCTGTCAGCTCATTCACCGATGGTGTGTTGATTTCAACCATGGTCGACGGCGTCTTGCTGGTGGTGCACGGCGGCAAGAGTTCTCGTCACATTGTGCGGCGCTCGCGTCAATTGCTGCAGGATGTTGGCGCCAAGGTCTTTGGGGTGGTGCTCAATAACACCGCGATCGAATCACACGATTACTACTACCAGCGCTACTACAGTCAAAAGCACTACGAT
Organism: Pyrinomonadaceae bacterium; assembly: GCA_035263325.1. Lineage (GTDB taxonomy): Bacteria > Acidobacteriota > Blastocatellia > Pyrinomonadales > Pyrinomonadaceae > PSRF01. Next base: position 28,092 of record DATFRK010000966.1, read on the forward strand.
CAGGAAGAAGCATCAGAGGCGTAGTCGACTCTCTCCTATATATCAATCATCATTTCTGCTTCGTCGTTCTATGTCGCAGTCTGTAAGTCCCACCGAGCACGCTTTTCCCACGTTTCGCATTGACCCGCCGAGTCGTTGGACCGCAATCGGTTTTCGCGAACTGTGGGAGTATCGCGAGCTGCTGTACTTCCTGACCTGGCGCGATATCAAAGTTCGCTACAAACAGACGGTACTGGGCGCAGCCTGGGCCATCATTCAACCGCTTTTCATGATGCTCGTTTTTAGCCTGTTCTTTGGTCGCCTCGCCAAAGTGCCTTCCGATGGAATTCCTTATCCAGTCTTCAGTTTCTGCGCCCTGTTGCCGTGGCAGTTGTTTGCTCATGCCCTTTCCGAATCGAGTGACAGTTTGGTAGGTAATCAAAATCTGATTACCAAGGTCTACTTCCCGAGACTGGTGGTACCCATTTCCGCCGTTTTAGGAGGAGTGGTCGACTTTGCCATCGCTTTCGTCATCCTGCTACTGCTGATGTTGTATTTCGGCATCGTTCCCGGATGGGCCATCGTCACCTTGCCGGGTTTCATTCTGCTGGCGATCTTGACGGCGTTGAGTGTGGGGCTGTGGTTATCGGCACTCAACGTCAAGTATCGCGACGTGCGCTACACGATGAACTTTTTGATCCAGTTCTGGCTTTTCATAACACCCGTTGCTTACCCGAGTTCGATTGTGCCGGTGCAATGGCGCGCGCTCTATGGCCTAAATCCGATGGCTGGAGTGGTGGAAGGTTTCCGTTGGGCATTGCTCGGAAAGTCGCAACCGCCTGGAGCGATGCTTTGGGTCTCTATTGTCGTTGTGCTGCTGCTCTTTGTTGGTGGTCTTTCCTACTTCCGGCGCATGGAGCAGGAGTTTGCGGACATAGTCTGAACAGCCCATGTCGGACATTGCCATCGACTGTAACGGAATAAGCAAACAGTATCGCATCGGCGAACAGGAGACTTACCGTGTCTTGCGCGATGTCATAGTCGAAACGGCTAAGTCACCTTTCCGCCTGCTGCGAGGCGCCTTAACGAACTCCAACGGCAATGGCCACGCACCGGCAGGTTCCGGCGCGCCTTCACACATTTGGGCCCTCAACGATGTTTCCTTTCAAGTCCAGCGTGGAGAAGTGGTGGGAATCATTGGTCCAAACGGAGCAGGGAAGAGCACGCTCTTGAAGATCCTGTCACGCATTACCAAACCGACACGGGGCCACGCCGTTATCAATGGACGCGTTGGATCTCTACTCGAAGTGGGAACCGGCTTTCATCCTGAATTATCGGGCCGGGAAAACATCTACCTGAATGGCGCAATCCTGGGAATGCGCAAGGCCGAAATCGATCGCAAGTTCGACGAAATCGTGGCCTTCGCCGAAGTCGAGAAATTTATCGATACGCCGGTCAAGCGCTACTCGAGTGGCATGTACGTACGCCTCGCCTTTGCGGTCGCCGCGCACATGGAAACGGAAGTATTGGTAGTCGACGAAGTCCTGGCAGTCGGCGATGCTGACTTTCAGAAAAAATGCCTGGGCAAAATGGGTGACGTGGCCCGGCATGGTCGAACAGTGCTGTTCGTGAGTCACAACATGCAATCTGTCGCGCGACTTTGCCAGCGCGCACTGCTGCTGCACCAGGGGACCATTAAGGCCTCGGGTAACACCGCCGAGGTGATGGCCCAGTACCTGAGTTGTGGCCTCGGCCTGACGACGGAAAGAGTGTGGGAGGATTTAAGAACAGCTCCTGGCAACGATGTGGTGCGGCTGGAGTCGGTTCGTATCAAGAATGCTGGCGGCCAAACCCAGGGTGTTTTCGATAGTCGACATGAGGTAGCGATTGAGATCGGCTACAGCGTGCAGCAAGAAGTAAATGACCTGGCCGCAGAGTTTGTGATTTACGACGACAGTGGAAATCTCTTGTTTACCTCAGCCAATCAGTACGACGATGACGTTTTTACCCTGCATCGAGTTGGTTCGTACGTCACGGAATGTTGGATTCCCGGGAATCTTTTAACTGAAGGCACCTTCATGATTCGCGTCAGCATTGTGCAGATTCAGGTGCCGGTGCAAACCCACGTTTTTGAAGAAAACATCCTGGTCTTCCAGGTGGTCGACAACATGGATGGCGATTCGGCTCGCGGTCGTATCGCTCACAACTATCCAGGGTTGATTCGACCGAAGCTTGAGTGGGCCACCACCTTTAACCCTGACCGAGATAGTGCTGCTAGTTAGTCCCTCGATAAGGAGCAACTTATGTCTGTAGCAACTGAAGAGCTTTTGGATCGGATCGACTGCCAACCGAACGGCCACGACCAGGTCAAACACCTGCTGTCGGGCGGTGGCGATGCGATACCACTCTTTAAAGTGCACCTCAATGAGAGTCTTTTGGCGCCGCTGGCAAACACCTTGTTGAGTGGCTATATCGGTCAAGGTCCGCGCGTCGAAGAGTTCGAACAGGCGCTGGGTCCATGGTTTGGCAATCAGAATGTGCTCAGCGTCAACTCGGGAACGTCCGCCCTGCAACTGGCATTGCGCCTCGCGAACGTCGCGCCAGGTGATGAAGTGATCACCAGCCCCATGACTTGTACGGCGACAAACGTTCCCATCATGGCGGCCCACGCGAAGATTGTCTGGGCCGACATAGATCCCGCGACCGGAAACATCGACGCCCTCGATGTTGAGCGGAAGATTACGAAAAAGACGAAGGCGGTTGTCGCAGTGCACTGGGGCGGATACCCGGCGGACATTGAGTACCTCGATCGCATCGGCAAAGAATACAACGTGAGCATAATCGAGGATGCGGCGCACGCCTTTGGCGCTTCTTACAAGGGACAACCAATTGGTAGTCACTCTGATTTTGTCTGCTTCTCCTTCCAGGCAATTAAACATTTGACGACTGTGGATGGAGGCGCCTTGGTTTGTCGCGATACTGAATCCTACAAACGGGGCAAGTTGTTACGCTGGTATGGGATCGATCGCGAATCAGAGCGTAAGGATTTTCGCTGTGAAGAAGACGTCAAGGAGTGGGGCTACAAGTTCCACATGAACGACGTGGCCGCCACCATCGGCTTGAATCAACTCGGTTTTGTGCGCGAAATACTTGAGCGACATCGTGACAACGCAAACTATTACCGGGAACGTTTTGCGAATCTCCGGCGACTGAGGTTGTTGGACTACGCCCCTGACCGGCAAAGTTCTTACTGGCTGTTTACGGTACGCGTTAAGGATCGCCCGCATTTTATGGAAGCGATGAAAGACGCCGGTGTGGTTGTATCGCAAGTGCATGCGCGCAACGATGCCCACACGATGTTCAGTGAGTTTCAGCGAAACCTGCCAGGCGTCAATGAATTTACTGCCGAACAAGTTTCAATTCCCGTGGGTTGGTGGTTGAGTTCTGAACAGCGCGAGCACATTGCCGATTCAGTCGAACGTCTCACCCGATAAGTGGACTATTCCTTCCAACTAGTTGCCAGCCTGAAAGACGTGATGCGGGTTCGCTCAATAAGGAATTCGTGTCGGCAAAACTTGACCAATCACAGTGCTTACATCTCCAGGCTGCAGCAGTTCCGCTGGTACTTCCGCACCTATAGGGCAAAACAAAAGAGCGGTGAGTTCAGGTTGTATCTCTTGACCGACGAGAAAAATATGCCCCTCGCTTATGGAGCCTTAGCGCTGGACCACGGCAAGCTTTTGGTTACGGAGTGTGTGGCCAGGGAACACAGAAACAAGGGAATTGGTACGCTGGTGCTCGATCGCCTGCTGCGGATCGCGGCCACTGAAAACCGGCCACTGCTGGCCGAAATCCTGGCAAGCAACGCAGCCTCAATCGCTCTGCATGAAAAAGCAGGTTTCCACCTCGAGTCAGTGTTTGAGAGTGATGGTCGACAGCTCAAACGTTACGTTAGAGGTCACGACACCGCGTTAAATCGGATCTTTCGTCTTGCCTAAAGTCAGCGTCATCACTGCGGCCTATAACCACGTGCAGTTCATTCGGCAGTCCGTCGAAAGCGTACAGGCCCAAACCTATCGCGACTTCGAGCACATCGTCATTGACGACGGATCAAGTGATGGCACAGCAACCATCCTGGAAAGCTTTGGCAATCAGATTAGTTATGTGCGCCAGGAAAATAGTGGTGCACATGCATCGATCAACCGGGGAATTCGCATGTCGTCGGGTGAGTACATCGCGGTGGTGGATTCAGACGATGCGTGGTTACCAAACAAGCTTGAGCTTCAGGTGGCGATGCTCGAGGCAGCGCCAGACGCTGGCATGGTCTATTCGTTGGCATATTTCATCGACAGTGATGGCAATCGTCATGATGAATCATGGTTGATGGGAACGCCGTTCGACGATGCGTCCCAAATCTTCGAAGAGCTGCTACAGCGCAACCGGATACCGGTAGTTACCGCTTTGATGAGACGAAAGTGCCTGGACGACGTGGGCTTTTTTAGCGAGAAGTTCAAGGCGTTGTCAGATTGGGATCTTTGGTTGAGATTTTGTCTCAAGTATCCCGTGCTGTTCATTCCTGAGATGTTGGCTCTCTATCGAGTACACCAGACAAATTCCTGGCACGAACTTTCAGGTAATGGAAGAGTGGCGAAGGAAAGGTTGATGTTGTTGCGAAATGCGGGCGCCAATCTTCCGGGCAGTATGCTTGACGACCCTGTGCGGCGCAGAAAGATTCGGTTGGCGTTTGGCGATTGTGTTTTGTACGCAACTTACGACGACCTGCGCCACCATCGTTACAACAGGGCTCTGCAGTATCTGTTCTTCGCCGGCAAACTCCGGCCGACTTTTCTGGTGGATGTACTGCTTGCAGCCCGCAGCCATCCAACCTTGCTAAAAGAGCTAAAGGTACTGAGCGTTGGACCAAAGGCGGTGCTTGGAAACCGCGGCCTGGAAATGCTCCAAAGCGTACGCCGATTGCTTAACTAGTCATGCCCTTGAGACAAGTAATGCGGAAACTTGGTGTTGGACCAGTAGTACTTAACTACGTGATCACACCTGCGCAGAAGTTAGCGAAAATGCGCTTGCCGGATCGAGATGTCACGGTCGAAAGCCTGGGTAATCAACTGCTGGTCTTCAGTCCGCGGAAGAACTTCATCGGTAGCGCGCTTTATCGCACTGGCGTTTGGGAGCCGGCCGTGACAGCTGCAATCGCCGAGCTGACCCGACCGGGCATGGTGGCGTTGGACGTAGGAGCTGATATTGGTTACTACACGCTGCAACTCAGCCGGCTGGTTGGTCCAACGGGGCAGGTGGTGGCTTTTGAACCGATACCAAAGGCCCGCGAACGTCTGGAACACAATATCAGCACCAATGGGTGCCTGAACATCGTCGTCTCCGAACTCGCCCTGGGAAACCAGGACGGCACAGTCTATCTCGAAGATCCATTCAAAAAGTCGCGTCTGAATCTGAACAAAACAACCGCCGGTGATGAGGACATCAAAGTTACGATTTGCCGTTTAGATGATCTCGCCGGCGACCTGAAGCTGACTTCAGTGGACCTTGTGAAAATTGATGTTGAAGGCGCAGAACACGAAGTCCTGCGGGGGATGGAGCAGACTCTGAGAAGATTTCGTCCGCTGCTGGTTATCGAAGTGCATCACCAGTTTTTGCCACAGTTTGGCAGCAGCGCAGAAGCGTTGCTCGAGTGGATCGCCGGGCTTGGCTACGAGATCAACTCAGTGGAGCCTGAAGCAGTCACCGATAACGTCGTAACGTCAACTGTGTGCTGTAGAGCTGGCGTAGCCCAGGGAAATCAAGTCTAGTGCGCATCGTACTCGCTAGTTTCGCATCTTTGCCGACCTCTATTGGTGGCGGTGAAGTGCACCTCTGGCAGGTTGCCAAAGGTTTGCAAGCGAGCGGGAATGAGGTCTCCGTCTTAACTATTGAACAGGTGGGCGGAAACGAGGTGAGGGTACGCGAGTCTGACTTTGATGGCATAAGGGTCAACTACCTGCAGTTGCCGAAAGGTCCCTCGATTTATTCCCGGGACTTTCGTCTAACAAAGTGGGCTAGCGAATGGTTACGGGCGGAGAGCGTGGAAGTACTGCATCTCTTCTTGTTCAACCAGCTGCAGGGCCTAATACCGGCGGCAAATAAGCTTCATATTCCGGTCTGCCTGACCGCGTTGGAATTTAGCTATTTCTGTCGGCGCTACGATCTTATGTACGGAGGACGCGAGCGCTGCTCACTCGAAAGCCGCGGCGAAAAGTGTGAGCAGTGCATTCTTGAAAGTTACTCGCGGAATCAACGCCTCGTTGCCGGAGTCGCCCGCACCCTGCCGGCGCGTGCCGAAACTCAGTTGCGACAGACGGTGAAACAAGTATTTGGCGATCGTTTGCCGGCCCTGGGCCAACGAACGATCAGTCACCAGATTGAAGCACAACGGCAAAACTTCAACGCGGAAATCGCCGCAGTCATTACGCCGTCGACCGTGATGCGTGAGTTTTACCTGGCGCAGGGAGTATCTGAAGCAAAGTTGCACTTCATACCCTATGGCAGTGATCTGAGAAGCGATGAAGTGGCCCATCGCAACGGCCACAAGGGACTACGAGTCGGTTACATCGGCCGCCTCGATCCAAAAAAGGGCGTAGATCTACTCTGCCAGGCGGTTGGAATGTTGCCACGTGAACTTCCGATCGAATTAAACATCTATGGTCCTGCTGAGAACGGTGACGCTTACGCTGAAGCAATCCGCCAACACGCACGAAATGACGATCGAATCAAGCTCTGCGGCAAACTCGAGCGCGCTGAAGTTGCCAGCACCTACAACGCGATCGACGTCCTGGCAGTTCCCTCAATCTGGTACGAGAACTCACCGATCACCATCAGCGAATCGTTGAGCATGGGTTGTCCCGTTGTATGCAGCGATACTGCCGGCATGACAGACCTGGTGCGCAACGAAGTAAATGGTTTGACCTTTCCGGTCGGCAGCAACCGCGGCCTGGCGATTTGCCTGCGCCGTCTGGCAGAAGAGCCAGGACTGCTCGGTCGGCTACGAAAAGGTGTGCGTCCAGTGGAAACAACCGGACAAGTGATTGCGCAAATCTTGCAGGTCTACGAGTACGTCACAGGGCAGGCAGAAGGAACGAGATGATCGCCCAAAGTTGGAAAGATCTCTGGTACCTGGCGTGGGCCCCCGCGTTGCGTGGCAATCTCTATCGCCATCGTTTGTTCAGTGCTGATAACGGCGAGCGAAAACTAAACATCGGTTGTGGCACAAATCAGTTCTCAGGCTGGACAAACATAGACGGCAACTTTCTTCATCGTCCTGACATGTGGCTGGATGTCAGGGGCGGACTCCCTTTTTCCGCCGAGAGTGTGAGCGTAATTTATTCATGCCATTTCTTCGAACACCTGCGACTCGAGGAAGTGAGGTCCTTGCTGCGTGAGTGCCGGCGTACGTTACGGACGAATGGCGGTCTGCGCATCGCCGTACCGAATTTGAAGTCGGCGATAGCGGCGTACCAGGCAGGAGACCGCGAGTGGTTCAACCCGTTTCCAGAAACGTTTCAAACTTTGGGTGGCCGCTTCTTCAACGACATGCTGTGCGGAGATCAGCATCGCTTGATGTTCGATTATGACTTCCTCGCAGAGTTACTCACGGAATCTGGCTTTAGTTCAATCCATGAGGCCCGGCGCGGCGAGAGTCGCCTACTGCCGCTTGACGATCCAGCCCTGAAACAGGAGTTGGCCAGCGACGGTGGTAAGACTCCTGATCCCTGGCTGCTTGCCGAAGCCCTTTCCTGATGCAACCTTTGCCTTCCCAAGCAATCAGCCCCTGTCCCGTCTGTGAGTCGGAAAAAACTGACCTTCGCTACCGGTTAGAGTGGGGCAACGTGGTCCAGTGTCGGCAATGCACTTGTGCGTTTACTGAAGGCTGCGATGTCGAGGCTGCAAATCACCAGACGTTTCACAATGGTCAGAGTGACGGAGAGAGTGTGCTTCCGCGGCAATGGGCCCACGAACGCTTGAGTACGTTGCGGAAGTTTGTAACCGAGGGGACGCTGTTGGAGTTTGGTCCAGGGACTGGTGAGTTTCTGCGGGCGGCGGCAGAGGCTGGATTTCAGGTCACCGGTGTGGATCGGTTTCCGCACGTGCGAACGGAAAACAAGCATCCCAGCGTTTCGCTGGTGGAATCGGATGCGCCGAGTTTTATCGCTGCAGAGCCGTTTAATGTGGTGGCAGCGGTTCATGTGCTCGAACACTTTCGCAATCCCTACGGCCTTCTCGCCGCGGTAAAGAGAAACTTGAAGGAATCAGGTTGGCTGTTACTCGAAGTTCCTAACTACGCGTCGTTGAGCCGGGTGATCTCGGGCCGGCGCTGGAATTGCCTGGTTGATTATCACGCGCTTCAGTTTACTCCCGAAAGTTTGAATAGCTTGCTGCTACGGGCTGGATTCAAGGTCGTATCGTTGGAGTCTGTTGGTTGTAGCACGACGCAACTGGTAGGACTCGGCTTGCCTTCTCTCGGTCGTCGACTTGGTCTCCCGGTCTCCTACGGTTGGGAGCCGAATGGATCTATTCGACGATTGGCGATGATGGTGGAGAAGAAGTTTGACTGGGGTTGCAACCTGCGCTTGGTGGCGCGAAAAGCATGATGACTGAGCGCGAAGCGCTGGATGTGTCGGTGGTGGTGGTCACCTACAATCGTGAGGAGAGTCTGTGCACCACTCTGCGTTGCCTCGTTAGTCAGCAGCCGGCCCCGCGAGAAATCCTGGTAGTCGATCAGAGTCAGCAGCATGAGACGACCACGGAACGGTTTTTGGATCAGTTAATCGACAGTGGACAAATAAACTATTTGCAGCAGGCCGAACCCAATGCTCAGCGGGCCAGGAATACCGCGATACGGGAAGCGTCAGGCAGTGTTCTGCTTTTTGTTGATGATGATATTTCGGCCGGGCCCGACCTGGTGGGCAAGCACTGGCAGAATTATGTTGCGGATACCGAGCTGGCAGCCGTTTGCGGTTTCTACACGGAGCCCGGCGAATCGCCGATTGACTTCTTTCCGTCTGAAAGCCAGGACCCCGTGGCCGGTTGGATCTACTTCCCACACTGTTACACGCGGCGAACCTCGTGTCACTCGCTGGCGACTTGCAACGGATCAATTCGCAGGGAAGTGGCGATTCGTATCGGAGGTTTTGACGAGAACTACACCTACACGCATCTGGACGATACCGACTTTTCCGCGCGACTGAAACAGTTGGGTGCGAAAGCCATCCATGATCCGGAAGCACACCTGGTCCACTTAAAGGAGATGCGAGGCGGTAAGCGTCCGGGTAGGGTCAACGAGTATGTGATCGCCGACAGCAATCGCTGGTACACGTGGTGCTACTTCTTTTGGATGAACTTTCGTTGGCAGGGTCGCAGCGAGATTTTGCGACGGCTGCGTCGTTGTGTGTTTCGTCGAGTCAATGTTGTACGACCATGGTATTTGCTGCTGGCGCTGGGCCATTTTATAGCTGGCGCCACGAGGGCAATGAAGGTAATTCGTGGCGGACGGAAGTTGGGGTTTCCTCTCGCGAGCAATAGAGAACCCGAAGCGGTAGCGACGGGATGGCCCGGTCAAATAAGGAATGAACGCGCGAAATTATAGAGCATCCCGTCGCTGCCGCTCCGGGTTCTCTATCGCTAATACATGCACGTCCTGATGCTCACAATTGGTTATCCGCCCGAACAGGTGGGTGGGACCGAAGTTTACGTTGCCGGACTGGTCGAAGCACTGAAGCAACAGGGCCATTCCTGTGACGTTGCTTACGTTCAGGCGGTGGATAATCCTGCGGCAGTAGACGTCCATCTAGTCACTCGCATGCATGAAGAGACGCCGGTCCACGTCATCGAGGTCAACGCGGTCACGCAGCAACTCGAGTTCCTGATCTTCGACCCAAAGTTAAGGAGCAAACTCATTGCTGAGTTCTGCAAGGTTGTTGAGGAAGTACAGCCTGACGTGATCCATGTTCATCCTCTTCAACTCGGGTTCGAGTCATACCTGATCGAAGAATTGAATCGCCGGGGACACAGAGTAGTGCTCACTTTTCACTCCAGCACTACTACCTGCGCCCGCGGCGACTTGATCTACATGGGCAAGCAGGTATGCGACGGGTTGGTGCGCCAGGATCGTTGCACAAAGTGTCTTTACCACTGGAAATCAGTTCCTGCTCCGCTGGCCGCCGCACTCAGCAAGACTCCGGTGAGTTGGTTTCGCCGGCTCCATTCGCTACTTGGGCCTGCGGGAGCCGGTAAAAAGCTGCGCTCTTTTCTGTCAGTGCCGCTCATCATTCAAGAACGGCGCCGGGCCTGGCAGCGCACGATCAGCAGTAGCCACCGTGTGGTGGCGGTTTGCGAGTGGGTGCGAGACATAATCATCAAGAACGGTGGGCCACGCGAGAAGATCGACTTCTCCCGGCATGGATTGAGGTTCGGCGCCGAACAAACAAACGGGAACATGCACTCCGGTGTAGCCCGATTTGGTTACCTGGGCCGGATCAGTCCGGAGAAGGGGATTGGACCACTCGTCAATGTACTGGCCCAAATGGACCGGCAACACCAGTTTGAATTTGAGTTCTGCAGCTCAACCTTCAAGAGTCGGAACCGGCGACCCGAAGAAGAGATGTTGGTGAATTCCATCTATCGTTTGGCGGAAAAAGACTCGCGGGTCCGCGTACTAGACGGTGTAACTGACAGGCAACTGCGGGGAGTCCTGGGCAAGTGGGATGCTTTGGTGGTCCCATCGCTTTGGCTGGAGTCGGGACCACAGGTCGTTTACGAATCATTTGCAGCCCACACACCTGTGTTGGGAAGTCGCCTGGGTGGCATAGCTGAACTGGTGCGTGATGGAGAGACCGGGTTTCTTTGCGAACCCGACAGTGAGATGGAGTGGCTGAAGCTGTTGCGACGTTGCGTTGAACGTCCCGCAGATTTGCGCGAGCTCCGACGCAAAATTCCTCCAGTGCGTACTACGAA
>DATFRK010000967.1:0-5163 GCA_035263325.1 Pyrinomonadaceae bacterium
TGCCGTCCGACCGAATTAAAGACGCAGCCACGCTCTTGCCAGACAAGACTGCCGAGATTGTCGTCTACTGCGCTAGTCCCACGTGACATGCTTCAGAGAATGCTGCCCGTGAACTGGCGGCGCTGGGTTACACGAATGTGTGGGAGTACGCCGAAGGGAAATCTGATTGGATCGATGCCGGTCTACCAACAGAAAGTAGTCATCACCATTAGGCTTCGTATCTAATAAAAACGGTGACTGTTCACTTCACTCGGACGAAGGGCATGTCACGCATTCGTGATGCTCCAACATGCATACACGTGACCTTGCCATTGTTGTCGCGGGTGAACCAGACAACGTAGCCCTGCACATCGAAATGGTCCTTATAGAGTGGCTGCATCACCAAACTCGTCGCCGGACGCTGTTTTAGCGATGCCTTGTCACCTTCGACCACTAAACTGAACATCGCTCCAGCTTCTTCACTGAACCAGTCTCCCTTGAATGACGCCAGGTCCGCTGGAGTTGGTGTCCACTCATTCTCGCGCACGAAGCGAGTGATTTCTCCATCGGAAGCGACGATTGCAGCAGACATCGGCTTACCCTCTTTATCGAGAGTAAACTTCAGTTGGTTGCCGAAAAAGGTGAACTGTCCGCCCCCCATTGGTACAAGGCGCGCTCCGCTAAATCGCGCCACATTATTCTCAAAGATAAATCTTGCCGGAGCATGCGTCTTTTCGTTCCGCCACATACCTACAAGTTTCTTGAGCTCGTCATCTGAAACTTTCGCGGTCTCCGTCTTGGGTTCCGCCAATGGTCCGAAGATCTCATCAGTTATGTCGGCGGCGATTCCTCCTGCACTTGGTGAAGTACCGTTGCACATCACACCGATGGAGACCTTGTTGTCTGGATAACGCGCCAGAAAGGTTTGATAGCCCGCGGTCGCACCACCATGCGAGACATCCTTCAATCCCTTGTAAGTACTGACCGTGAGTCCGAGCGCGTACTCGATCTTCCGTCCATCATTCAGCACTCCTCTCGTCTCCAGTGCATTGACCAGAACCGCACCTAGCGATTGCGCATCAAGCATCGAATTCCATTTCATCCAATCACCGACCGTCGTAAGCATGCCGCCGTTTCCGTAAACATTCATGAAGGGCATATTAAGTCGCCACGGTTCGGTGCCTTGACGCGAATAGGCTTGGGCGCGGCCAGGAACTATGCGCTGGTAGTCGTCTCGCCACGAACTATTTTTCATCCCCAGTGGTTTGAATAGCCGCTCTTCGACGAACGCAGGAAACTTCTGTTTCGAAACACGCTCAACGATTATCGCGGCAAGATTGTATCCGCTGTTTGAGTACGAGTATTCCGAACCCGGTGTGAAATCGAGTGCCCGCTGATGAGTAATAATATCCAGCGCGAGATCCTGAGAGATGACTCGATCGCCTCGACCCGCGCCGGTCAGGCTCAAAACTGTTCCCCAGTCACGAAGACCGGCAGTGTGATTCAAGAGATGTCTGATCGTTAGCGGCGCACCATAGTCAGGCAGTTCGGGAATGTACTTATTGACAGGATCATCAATACTGAGCTTTCCCTCCTGTTGGAGCAGTACCAGCGCAGCAGCGGTGAACTGTTTTGCTACTGAGCCGGACTCAAAAATTGTTTGCGGAGTATTCGGAACGTTGTGCTCGAGGTCGGCAAGTCCAAACGCCTTTTCGAAGACTGTCTCTCCATTGAGTGACACCGCGGCGGCGCACCCAGGTGCTGGCCCAACGTACGCCTTGGTAAATTTCTCGAACGCTCGTTCCGCGCCTGCGACTACTTTTTCTTTATTGGGAACCTGAGCCCCTGTTGCACCTGAAAGAAGCGTAACGACAGCGAAAACGAATAGGAGGTTTTTTCTAATCATCTTTTTTGCTCCGTTGAAAAGCAGCGTGACGAAGTGACGTCGATGTGGTGTTTGCCCCGAGTCAAAGATCGACTCTTGACTACTCTTCTGACGATTCAGGCAAGACCTCTGTTCTTACAGCTAGTTCGTTGCCTGAAGACTTATCCAGTTGCATGGGCACCGGTGCCATCAGCAGCAAACCCGCAACATAAAGTGTCAACGCGAAGAATGAAATGTACCCGGTGGCGGGCGCCACTGCGGGAACGTCTATGGCAATGCCTTGTAGCAAGGTAGAAGCAATCGTTCTTAACCAACCTCCATCGGGAGCATAGAGAGCTGATACAAGCATGTGCTTGAGCACGAATGCTGTGCCGAATAAGACAATAATGCTTTTCAATAGACGCGGCGGGTTAAAGTTTGAAAACTGATTGGTCCAAAGCGTCCAGAGAAAAAAGAAAGAGAACATCCAGTGCAGCAGACCGCTCTCTGGCAGGACCGAATTGAACGCCTGGGCCGTGGCAAAGAAAAGCGCTATTAGCGTCAGCAGCTGGGAGAGGTTTGTGACCGTTGGTTGTTCGATGGAGAGCCAACGCCGCAAGTCTATCGCTCCGGCGCGCACAAACAGAGACCCGAGGAGAATCGCCAGTACCAGCGTTACCAGCGGTGGAGCAATGAATACAAATTGTCTGGTTTGCGCGTCGATTCGTAATCCACCCAGCAATCCCGCCGTGAGCAGGATTGTCGGCAGTACGATGAAGTGCAATAGCGCTCGATTCTTCTCCGCGTAGTGCGTCATTTTCGTTGGCGAAAAAGCTTCAACGGATTGAGATCTTTCCAACTCCGTTCAGTTCCTTGTTCAAGCTCCGCCTTCAATTCGGCGGCCGTGTGCATTTGCAGGTTCGGATCATCAATCACAAGGGTACCGTTGGGATTAAGATTGATCGCCAGGTTGACTGCTGTCAGCCCTTCCTTGAAAAGCGCGTCATCGTGATAGACCCGACCCCAGCCCTCTCGGTAGAAAGCGTAGGCGATGTAGAACTGTGTGCGCGGATCACTCTGCGCCGGATCTGCCCTGGCCCATTCGTCGCGAGCCGCGCGAAATTCGTCTCGATGAAATAGTGTCAGGGCATTATTGAATTTGTCCTGGTTGATTTCGTAGATACCCGCAGCGACTTTCGTATTGGTCGCTACGTCCTTAAACGAGCGCGGTTCAGTCGCATAGATCCAGACAATGAGGCTGGCGTAGGCCAGAGTCCAAATGATGCCGCCGATCTGGATAGGCTTTTGCTTCACGCTTGGAGGATTATAGACAAGAAGTTCGACTGAGGGTCACTTCGCGAAAGCAGGCGAAACAATTCAGTGATGATCCTGTCCTGCGGGCGTTCCGTCGGACCACGCGGCAACCGGGACTAAGAACACAAGAATCGGTGGCAGCTCTTTCGCCCGAGATTGTTCCGGCGGCGTGAAGAACCAATAGGGACTGGACATAACCGGTGAGCCCGCGGCGCCAGAACCCCAATCTTTATCGTCCTTGAGCGGGGTATAGAACATCAGATGGGGTACATTGTGTTCCCCCTCGTCGGTCAAATAGGCCGACTTCGACATCATGTAGTCCATCGCGCCGCTCTCAAGGGTCGGTAGTTGTTTGTTCTCGTACGCAGTTTTGAGTGCCGACACAATCTCGGCCTTGGAGTGACCGGCCATCACCATCTTGGCGCGCAGAGAAACGATCGGCAATATCGAACGCGCAGCCTGGGGGTTCATACAATCGGCGGCCCTCACCTTCGGGCTCCAGAATTCTGGCCAGTCAAACATTCCCGACCAGCCGCGTCCCACCATGCAGACAAAGCCGTTCTTGCCTTCGACCGCGGTCTCGTAGCCCTGCCGTCCAAGAACCAGGATCGTTGCGTCGCGGGATATGGAATCGGGTGCCGCACTGCGCGCCAACTGAATCTCGTCGCTTTTCTCCATCAAGTATTGGTCGACTGGCGCCATCTTCGGGTACTTATCAGTTTGTGCTACGGCATTCGACTGAAGGAAACCCAGGTTGAGTACCAGTACTAAAGCAACTGTGAGTTGAGATCTTCGGTTCACATCTTCTCCTTTGATTTAAGAATGGAGAACCACAAATTAGGACGCTACCTTGCGCCGCTGCTCACTCGCCTTGGTGGCTTCACTCATGTCCGACGTTGGCCGAATCTCGAAAGTGTTGCCATACGTCAGCGCCGGATGTTGCGACATGAGTTGTATCGCATGATTCATGTCCCTTGCCTCAAGGATAAGAATGCCGCCGAGTTGTTCCTTGGTTTCAGTATAGGGACCGTCCGTGGTTGCGACTTTGCCGTTCTTCCAATACAGGGTCAGCGCGGTTTCCGCAGACTGAAGCGCCTCTCCGCCGGCCCAGTGCCCGTTGGCGCGAAGATGGTCGTCATATTCAAAGCAGGTGTCGAACATGGCATTTCGCTCAGCCTCAGTCAGCAGATCAAATTTCTCTTTGTCGTAGTATCCGAAACAGATGTATTTCATTGTTCTTCTCCTCTGGTTCCGAGCCGGCAGCCCGACCTCTAGTTGATCTGTTATTCCGTGAGTGTTCCGGTTTGGACGGGACCGTTGCGTTCGTAATTCACCAGGATGACGCCAGTGGAACCAACAAGGCTTTCCGTCACTTTGAACGCTGCCGGAATCGTGCCCTCGGCAAACAAACGTTTTCCCTGACCCAGGGTTACGGGGTAGATCATCAACCAGAAACGATCGACCAGATCATGCTTCATGAGCGTCTGGAGCAGATTACCGCTTCCCCAAATGTGTAGATCTGGGCCCGGCCCTTGTTTGAGTTCGGCGACTTTCTTCGCCACATCCCCGTTCAAAAACACCGAGGGTTGCCATTCGGAAGAAGTCATGGTGTTCGAGGCGACATATTTAGTTGCTGTGTTGACGTTGGGCCAAATGTCGCCATGTTGCGGCCAAAACGCTGCCCAAATATCAAAAGTCTTGCGACCTAATAAGAGATCAATGGGCATGTCCAACATCTTTCTTACGGCCCCTCCGATCACGTCGTCGTCAAAGGGCGCACACCAGCCGCCATAGGCAAAGCCATTGCTCGTATCCTCGTCCGGCCCTCCCCCTCCTTGTATGACACCATCAAGGGTAATGTGTTCAAGTACAGTAATTTTTCTCATTATTTCGACTCCTCTGTCGGCGATAACCTTTCTTCAATTCTAACCCTCGACGCGATCCCGTATTGCCTCTGCAAGAATTTCAACATTGATATCTTTTAGAGCTTTGAACCTGATGCAATA
>DATFRK010000968.1:0-5826 GCA_035263325.1 Pyrinomonadaceae bacterium
GCTTCGGGGTGCTAAACCAGCACGATCACTTTGCTGATGGTGGGGATCCCGGCACGTTGGAGATCAGCACAGGAAACAACGGCGATAAGAGGAGAGTCAAACCGATTCAGTCGTTCAACGACATCGTAGTTTGATTTCTAATCGGGCAGATAACGGAGCTCGCCCGTCGAGCTCTCTCTGCGCAGCCTCAGCGTCTTTTTAGAAACTCAACTCTCTGCGCAACCTCGGCGTCCTCTGCGTCTCTGCGGTGACCGCCTGCTCACAATCACTCTCACCGCTGAGACGCAGAGGACGCCGAGGTTGCGCAGAGAGTTCTAAGCAGACGCCCGAGGACACTAAGGAAGCGGAACGTATCAAGATCGCAACCTCACCGCGCGCATTGCCTCTTGCAATTCGACCGGGCAAAGACCCGGGGACGTGCGCGGTTCGATCAGCCACTGATTGGGATTGTTGGAATCCGTACCTGACAGGTCCAGGCCAATAAAATTCAGTAGTGGCCCAAAGTCTCTCGCCGGCAGTTTCAATTGACCGTTCGCGTGAATATTCCAGAAGGTTGAGTACGCTCCCGAGTGCGCACCGCGATTGCCTGACCCACCGCTATCAAACGGCCTGGTGCCTAAGCCACAGTTGAGGTTGCTGAACAGCGTTGAATAGTTGGCCTCCCGGTGATGGTCCATGTTCAGGTTTACGCCGCGGCCATTCGCAAAGACGGTGTGCAACGCGTACCACTCAACACTGATGTCGTGCACAAACTGTGTTTGCACGTCAAAGTCTGTGATCAGGTTTTCCGTCCCATGGCTGACGTCGATGCCGTGGTGTCCATTTGCGCCGCGCGCTTCTGCTGTCATCGCTCTGCTCTTGTCGGTTGTGAGTGTCACTTTGTTTATGGTGCAGAAGTTGGTCGAGTTTAAATCCACCCCGAAGTCCGCGTTCTGAATCTCAATCTCTCTGACCCAACAGTGCGCCACGCTCTGGAGAAAGATGGCGTTGTAGCCTTTTTCTTTGAAATGACCTGGATACGGACTCGAGGGGAAGTGAATTGAGAGCTGTTCGATGCCAAACTCCTGCAGCGTGGGAGTGAAGCGGTGGATTTCCGGAGTCCACTCCAAACGAACGTCATAAGGCAACGGCCTCTCCAATTCGATCTTGTTGCCCGTGACTGATTTTACTCGGGACAAGAAACGCACCACGTGGTTGGTGCCAACCAGGTCTGGTCCAGGTGGCAACAGATCGCCGTAGAGGTAGTGAACCAACGACCCTTCTGCCGCCTCTCCTTTTGCCGGATCACTTTCAGCTAGACGAATCCACTCGCCCTGCTTGAGCGAAAGCTGCTGGGAGAGTTGCAGTGTCTTATCGCCGCGTTTGGCTGGTGCCGTAACTGTTGCCAGGCGAGTGGCATCGCTAATCGGATCTTTTCCCGTGACATTGAGCAGTCCCGGTCGGAAGGCCCATTCGGATTGTTCATTGCCCTGCGCCTTGTTGCCAAAGAGGTCGGTCAGGGAATTGCGGAAGAACAGGATCGACTTGTTTGGTCCAGCTCCGCGCAGCACCAGGTTGCCCTTGTTGATATCAATGCGCTTCGTGATGAGATAGGTACCTGTCGGAATGAAGAGTACTCCGTTATCGGCCTTCTCAATTGCCTGGACGAGCGCGTCGGTGTCGTCGGTAGATCCGTCACCTTTGGCGTGAAAATCTCGCTTCAGGTCCCACCTGGGCGGTGCGTTGGGAATGCTGGCTTCACCAGCGTGATAACCAGCGTAGGAAAAATCTGGAAGTCGACCACCGGGGTTCCATTTTTCTCCCGCAACACCCCAGAGAGCGGAGTAAGAGCAGGCGGGGAAACTGTTTGCTGGCGGAGACGAAGGAGCCATGAGCGCTGTAAGTAGCAAGAGGGAAAGGAAGATTTTCAGCGGCATTGTCGGCCCAATGATAGCACTTCAGGATTTTGGGCTCACCTGGCCCACGTTCAGCTCTGTGCGCTGCCTCTGCATCTCAGGGTCTCTGGCTTTACGCCACCGCTGAGACGCTGAGACGCGGGGGTAGCGCAGAGAGTTGAATCAATTTGTTTTGGGGTCACCAATCTCCGTCACACCATTTCGTGTTCACATGAAGTTCAGCAACAGTCCCCACTCGCCCTACGTATAATCCCCTATGAATCAAAAGGCATTGCGAGTGATGTTCACAAACCCCGAAGGAGGAAACTCTATGCCGAAAGGCACATTTTTCATCGCGACGTTGATTCTAATTGTGCTTGCTGTGGTGATTGGAGGAGCGGTAACTTACGCGAATATCAAGTTTGCTCAGGAAGGGACCGTGCAGGTGGTGACCAAGTGGGGGGCGATCGAGCGCATCTACACTCCCTCCGACGGCTGGTTCACGACGCTCGCACCCGGTCGCAAGAGCTACGAAGTCAATATCAAATCGTTTACTGAGAGCGCGCCGGTGCGCGTTACCAGCAAAGACAACGCGGCCCTGCAGGTCGATATTTCCCTGACGGCATACACCGATCCCAACAAGATTGCGGAGTACGTGCGCAAGTACGGGTTTTCCGAAGAGGAAAGGCACCGCCGGCGCAATGAGATTTTGAAAGGAATCGTACAAACGGAAGCGCGCAACTCCTTTGCTGATTATGGCGCTTACGAGATTTACGCCAACCAGGAACAGATCCAGAAGCGGATTCTGGATTCGTTGCGGCCACAACTCGGGAACCAGTTGTTGTTGGTTACCGAATCGGTCCAGATTGGTAATCCCGATTTCTTAGACGACCGGGTTGAGGCAGCAGCCTCCGGGGTGGTGGCCAACGAGAAGCAGAAGCAGGCGGAGGAAGCGCGACTGGAAGCGGCCAAGGTTGCGGCTCAGACGAAACAGATCGAAGCACAGACATTTGCCAATCCAGCACTATTGGAGATCAAGAAATTAGAGTTGCAGTTGGAGATTGAACGGGCCCGTTCCGAAGGTATCAAGAATCACCAGGGCGCTTTGACCATCATGTACGGTCAACCCGGCGTCCAACTTCAAGTTCCGGGCGGCAGGTAATCCCTCCGTAGCTGCAGAACCCATCGCGGTAGCGAGCGAAGCGACGTTCGCTGTACAGATTGGCGCTACCGTTTGCTACCGCGACCCCTCAGCAAGGCGCCCTATCATTCTCCCCAAGTTTCAACTTGGGGCTCTGGCGCGTGGTTGGAAATTTACCGGAGCCAGTTTTAATGGTTTTGGTTCGATTCGAATTCAAGGTGCTCCCAAAAGGCGCCTTAAGTTTCGTGTTATTTCGTGTGGTTTCGTGGATCGTTTTCCAGGCAATATCCATGAATTCACGCGAAATACCGCGAACGTTTTTCTAAATTGTCGATTTCTGCTCTACTCATCCGTCGTAAGGTTGGCTAGGACAAAAAACACGCCTTATAGAAGGAGACTGGAAGGATGAAATACCTTTTGTTGATTTATCACGAAGAAAAAGCCTGGAACAACATAGGCGAGAGCGAGCGGCAGCAGTTATACGGTGAGTATCGCAACCTGCGAGAGAAGCTCACCGCCAGCGGCACCTATCTCGGAGGCTCGCAGTTGGAGCAGACACCGACGGCCCGGAGTGTTCGCGTGCGCAACGGCAAACCACTGATCACTGACGGACCATTTGCTGAGACGCGCGAGCAGCTCGGCGGCTACTTTCTGATCGAGGCGAAACACCTTGATGAAGCCATTGAGATAGCCGCGCAGATTCCCTCGTCGCAGATGGGGACCATTGAAGTGCGACCGCTGGTGGAGCGAGCCAGCGAAGCCACGGCCTAAAGTTCCGTTTGAGTGGGCTCAACGGAGGCTTGGCCCCTCCGTTGAGCTCACTCCGGCACTTCTGCCTCGATCCTCGTTGCTGTTCCGATTCGTCGCTCAAGTAATGGATTGGGTAGGATGAAGAAGAGCGGTACCGCTGCGTAAATGATCAGGCTAACTGTCGTACTCCAACCTGCCAGCGCAACTGCCAAAGCGTAACCGAACATCGGTGCTGAATGGACCTTCACCACCAGCCGCGCAAAATCCCTCGTCACCTGGGACATCAACAGATCAGGATGCGCGACCGCATATAGCCAGAACACCAGGCCGGCCGCGTTCGTTGCGATCAACGTCAGTCCATACAGACGCACCACTAATGGGTTACTGAATCCAGTTCCCAGCAACGAGGCAGGGAAGGGAATAAACACGACGCATAAAAGAACCAGCAGGTTGAGCCAGAGGAGACGGCGATTGACCTGTTTGATGAAGTGCAACATGTGATGATGGGCCACCCAGTAGACGCCGACCATGATGAAGCTCAGCACGAACGTGCCGATTGGCGGGGCCAGTGGACGCAGGTTTTGCAGGCTGAAGGTGCGCCCGTCCGGCACATGGATGTTGAGTACCAGGAGCGTAATGACGATGGCAAATACTCCATCGCTGAACGCTTCCAACCGCGTCTTGTTCATCTTTCACCTCGGACTGTAGTTACGCTTTATTCTCGGGTAGGTTCTCATCTTACACCGAAGGTGTTTGCGAATTGCAGCGCCAGGGTTGGCGAGTCAGCGCCTACCATGGGACCAGCGGTGGGTAGTAACCCGATACGTCGTTAGACCTCTGAGATCATTTATCCAGCGGACTCCGCACTCCCTTCCCGCCGCGATTCAGGACGTGCGTGTAGATCATTGTCGTACTTACATCCTTGTGCCCGAGTAACTCCTGCACGGTGCGGATGTCGTAGCCGTCTTCGAGCAGGTGCGTGGCAAAGCTATGCCGAAACGTGTGACAGCTGCCATGCTTCGCTATCTTGGCCAGGCGAATTGCATTTTTTACAGCGCGCTGAATCTTTTCGGAGCCGATGTGGTGACGTCGCTCGACTCCGCTACGCGGATCCTTGGAGCGTGACAGCGCCGGGAAAACATACTGCCAGGCCCACTGCCTGTCTGCACTCTTGTACTTGCGCTCCAAAGCGAAGGGTAAGTAGACATGCCCAAAGCCCTGTTGCAGATCTCTTTGATGGATGAGCTTGACACGTTGGAGTTGTTCCCTGAGTGAGGGGATTACCGCTTCAGGCAACATGGTGATCCGGTCGACATTGCCTTTACCTTCGCGCACAACGATCTGTTTCATGGCGAAGTCGATATCCTTGACTCGCAGTCGACAGGCCTCAACCAGGCGCAGGCCGGCGCCGTAGAGGAGATTTGCAATTTGTAATTCTGTGCCAGAGAGGTGAGCAAGAATCATCTTCACCTCTGCCCTGGTAAAGACTACGGGCAGTTTTCTTGACGGTTTTGCTCGTTCGATCTGATCGATGTAGGGCAGGTCGCGTTTAAGGACGTCGCGATAGAGAAAGAGGATGGCACTGATGGCGACGGTTTGGGTGGAGGCTGAAACGTGTAGATTCACCGCCAGGTGGGCGAGAAATTGGCGGATTTCCGGCTCCGCCATTTCCGCGGGGTGGCGTTTCTGATGAAACAGGATGAAGCGTCGGATCCAATGGACGTAAGCTTGTTCGGTTTTAAGGCTAAAGTGTTTAACTCTGGCAACGATGCGGACCTGATCGAGCAGTTTGGGTGAGGTCATGTTTGAGGTATCATGCCTTTTCGTGAGGTTTGACTGACTTGTCGGATAATACCACTCACGAGGCACTTAAAATACAGATCCGCTGTTTAATTCTGTTAGAACGCGGATCTGTCGTCTAATAACAGTTGGCCGCCTCTCGCGTGCAGTGGCTATTTACATGAGAGTCTTAGTTTCTTTTACTTTTATCTTACTGGTGGCCCACTCCGCCCACGCGCAAGCGCCCTCAAAATTCTGCCATGGCATCCTTGATGACCAGGT
>DATFRK010000969.1:0-9653 GCA_035263325.1 Pyrinomonadaceae bacterium
AATAAAGGCGCGAAAGAAGCCCTCATGAGTCTGGTTGTAAATGTCGGCAAGAGTGTGTAATTCGAGATTGTCGCGCAATCGTTTACGGAGGAGTTGTTGATTGTCGTGATAAAGCTCACGCGCCTGGCCTGCCGCTGCTCCACCCGACTTCATGCTAGCTGCCGGCGAAGATTTGATCTCCTCAAATGTTTTATCGGTAAACCTGAGGACGAGGTGGTGAAACTGTTCGCTGATGCCTCCTTCACCGGTAAAGATCTTTAAGCTGTTCTGTTCGACTTGAGTTGGGGGGACGAGTGATAGTTCGCCGTCACCGATGAACACGGCCCCAGTCGTACGGCCTTCGACCGGCGCCAGGAAGTAGAGGTCACCGCTCTTCAAGGTGAAGGTGGCCGCTTCTCTTTGGAGTTTGAGATTGTTTACCGAGGCGTAGGCGCCGGCAAAGTCCTGGTCTGTCTTGCCTAGTTGTCGCAGCTGCTGGTAGATGGGATCCAGGTTGCCCTTGGTGGCGCCGATCTTTACTTGAGCTTCTACCGGGGCAATCTCGAGCTGAACATCGACTGCCGCCGCGGAGCTTTCCACTACCTTAATATTCTCTTTCTGACCTTCGGCAAAGCCCTTAGCTGACACTTTCAAGGAGTACGTACCTGGCGCAAGCGCCTCAACCTTATAGCGCCCCTGGCCATCGGCGATGGCTGTGAATACCTGCTTGGTTGAGTTATTGGTTGCCGTCACCGTTGCGCCGGGTACGCCGGCGCCTTTGGGGTCGGTGATCCGTCCCTCAATCCGACCAGCCGGTGTTTGCCGCGCTAATAATGGCAACGACAGGAAAATCGCAAGACAGAGGAGCAGAATGAGTCTCATTTTGTTTTTCATAGAAACCTCGCCAGGCTTTTGAGCGACGGCCGTTTATGAGTGCATGAAGGGCGAAGGGCCGTCGAAGGAATGCGTGATTATTGAATTTGGCTGTCGTCTAGTCAAGGCGAAAACTTCAAGTGTTCGGGCCGCTAAATCCGACCTGACGCGTCGTTTGAATTAAACCATCCGACATGGCATGCTGAGCGCCAAATATGCAAGCTTCCAGCATTAAAATTCGGTTGCTGCGGCGTATGGGTGAAGCCATCGCCGACTTTGGCATGATCGAGGATGGCGACCGGGTGATGGTCTGTCTGTCGGGCGGAAAGGACAGTTATACGCTGCTCGATCTGCTGCTCGACGTGCAACTTCGCGCCCCCGTAGGCTTCGAATTGCTCGCCGTCAATTTGGATCAAAAGCAACCCGGGTTTCCCGCTACGGTGCTACCCGATTATCTGTCCAGCCGGGGAGTTCCTTTCCGCATTGTTGAGCAGGATACGTACTCAATCGTCAAGCGGTTGGTTCCCGAGGGCAAGACGTATTGTTCAGTTTGCTCTCGCTTGCGACGTGGAGTGCTCTACAACGTCGCGGTCCAGGAGGGCTGCAACAAGATTGCGCTGGGCCATCACGCCGATGACATCATCACGACCCTGCTGCTCAATCTCTTTTACGTTGGTTCGCTGAAGGCGATGCCACCAAAACTGCGCTCAACTGATGGTCGTAATACAGTCATTCGTCCCCTGGCTTATTGCGCTGAAAAGGACATTGCGGCCTACGCGAGTGAGCGCGCCTTTCCGATCATTCCCTGTGACTTGTGTGGCTCACAGAGCAATCTTAAACGTCAGCGCATCAAGCGGTTGATCGAGGAGCTGGAACAAGAGATCCCGCATGTGCGAGCGTCGCTGTTGAATGCACTCGGTAACGCGATCCCGTCGCATTTGTTGGACCATGATCTGTTTGACTTCAAGAATCTCAGGGCGGGAACTGGCAGTGTGGAATCTGAACTGGACCTGGCCTTGGGACACACTGATGAAGACCTGCGGCCAACCCTGGTGTCGCTGACCCCTGCTAGTGCTGAAAAGACTTCCCCGCTCTTGTAGTACCAATGCCTACTACTCGCGAGCTCGACTTCAGTGGTTTCCCTCCGGGTACAGTCACTGAATACACGACGCTGGTTTGCCTGGCCTGTATCTTCGACATCTTCACTAAACAGATCGGATTAGCTCCGCGCTCGGCCTATTCCGAAATCAAGCGTTACGTCCCAAACATCGCCGAGTTGACCTCGCCGAAAGCGGTGCGGCCATTCTTCGACAGTGATGAGAAACATCCACGTTGTCCTTATTGCAATGGGGCCAAACGCTGGCACGCGCGAATCGATACGCACAGCATCGAAGGCGGCAAAACAACCGATGCGCCGCGCCGGGCGCTACAAAAAACAATTCAGAAAAAAGGTGACCAGTTTGCCCTGATTGAACTGAAGTCGGATCGCCGTACTGCCTTCTTCGAATGGCTCGATACGCAGCGAATTTCACTGGACTTGTCAGAGGATAGTTGGTTACTTGAGGCGACGCGCGCGTTCTTGCAACGGCGGGAGCCCAAAACAAACTGGGTAGAAGCTTTTGCTGAGTTACGAGCGGTGCGACCGTCGGCGCGTTTGTCTGAAGGCTGGGAACGCGATGGTACGCGATTATTTCTGGCGCCCAATCTCTATAACGAAAGCCTGCTGGTTCAGTATCTCATCAGTCGATCGCATGAACACGGCGGCCGTACTTTGCAAGGCCGTCTGACGTTGTTGGAATTGATTCGCCGCATGCGCAAGGGTGGTTACCTCGAGGCACATGGAATTTCCACGGTTGATCAATTTGAGATTTTGGAAAAGTTGATTGATGAACTAAGTGGCTCGGGTAAGTTGACGCTTTATTACCTGGTCGACCGCAGGGAATTTTTGGAGAAGGTAAAGTCTGTGTACGCTAGTTATGCTTGACCTAAGGCTGCGTCTTGTACTTATCGATTAACTCCTGGAGTCCCTCGGTCGATTGGTTATGCCGAAACTTGTAGTAATTGGTGAGATCCGGAATCAGCGTCTTCAATAGTTCCTGATATTCCGGTTTTCCCGTCGCCAGACCTGCGGCGTGAGCATAGTTATCAATAATATTGTCCAGCAAACCTTCCAGGCGTTTCAGAGTTTCCTGCTTCTGTGGCCCAGCCGGCATTGTCTGATACTCCGCCGCCCCTTTGGTGTACTCTTCATTGATTATCGAGGCGAGTAAGGCATATGGATAAGCATCCTTGGTGCCGATCTGAGTTGCTTTGGTTAGTTTTATCTTCGCGTCAGCCAAATTGTTCGTCACCAGGTTGAGTATGGCAGTCTGCTGATACAACTGCGGCAACGATGATTTGTAATTGGCCCAATCAGCTTCACTCATCGTCCCTGGTTTCTTGTTTCCCTCGATCAGTTCGATCGCCTTCCCGCCGTACTGCAAAGCTTGAGCAGCATTCTTGGGGTTGTTCTGTCTCGCCTGGTCTGCTCCAGCCGCGGTCATCTGTGCCAGCAGGCTGATGTCGTCTGGCCTTTTGCCAAGGACCTCGGGTGCGACCTTGAAAGCGTCGTCGATTCGCCCGCCCCGGATGTAGGTGGAGACGAGCAGCGGATTCATCACGTTCAGTTGCTCATCCTCGGCAGTGAAAACGGTCCGTGCTTTTTCCGCCAGGGGAATGGCTTCGGCGGCATTGGCTACTTTCCCGATTTCATCAGCTACCACCTCCGCAACGCGGAAACGCGAGGTACTCTTCGGAAACTTGCGGACAAATTCAGTCGCTGCGGCCAGCTTGGCAGTAGCGTCGGGAGCCGTATTGATCGCGTTAAGGGCCTGCCTTTCCGCCCCCAGTGCCTGCTTTTCAGAGTCAGACAGCTGAGGATTGGTGGTTTGACTCTGTTGAGCCGACGCAAAGGTTTGCACCAATAAGATTACTGAGATTGCTGTTGCGGCGCAGGCACAGAGCCGTAAAACTGACGCTTTCATCTTCTTTCCCCCGAGCAATTGTGGATTGTGTTCATGCAGTATTGTGCCCTGCACTTCGGATTGCAAGGAACGAGGTGACAATTGTCGGGGTTAACAGTCGAGTCGTTCGCGGCGGTAATGGTGTGTCACCGGACGACGCCGGCCAACGCCGATTGCGTTTCGCGAGATGATCAGGGTGGGGGGTAGTTGGCGACGCTTGAATTCGTTGGCCGGCGATTCAACTCGATTCAGAATATCGAAGACCAACCGGGGTTCGAATCCTTTGGCTATGATCTCTTTCGGCGTGGCCTTTTGCTCAAAATACAACTTCAGAATCTGGTCCAGCTGGTCGTACGGTGGCAAGGATTGGTCATCAAATTGACCTGGCGCCAGTTCCGCTGAGGGCCGTTTTTCAATAATCGATGTTGGGAGGACCTCGCCATTGCGATTGACGTACCGACAAAGCGCATACACTTCGGTCTTTAACACATCGCCAATCACTGCCAGGCCACCGTTGGTGTCGCCGTAGAGGGTGCAATAGCCGAGGGCCAACTCTGACTTGTTCCCTGTTGACAGCAGCAGTCGGCCTTCGGCATTGGAAATCGTCATCAGGATATTGCCGCGGAGTCGCGACTGCAGGTTCTCAGCGGCCAGCGAACTCCTTTCGGCGGACGGAGCTGGTAGCTTCAGTTCTTTCAAGACAGTGGTAAACGCGTCCGAAATGGGATGTTCGACGACTGTCATCCCAAGGTTGCGACCAAGTTGCACCGAATCATCGATACTGGAACGCGATGAGTACGGCGAAGGCATCATTACACTCAAGACGTTTTCTGCGCCCAGCGCCTCGCAGGCGAGTACGGCCACCAGCGCCGAGTCGATGCCGCCGGATAACCCGAGCACCGCCTTCGAAAATCGATTCTTACGGGCGTAATCACGGATGCCCAACACCAGGGCCTGGTGAATGGTGGCGATATCGTCGCCTGGGAGACATTGTTCGGCTGGTTGGCCCACGTCGAGATCGACTGTCCCGATGAACTCTTCGAAAGCAGGCGCTTGCAAGACGATTCTGCCTTGCCGGTCGGCGACAATGCTCGCGCCGTCAAAAATGATCCCATCGTTGCCACCGACCAAGTTCACAAATACGATTGGCAGCTCGGCTGCTTTGGCGCGGTGCGAGACCATGGCGCAACGTTGGCCCATCTTGCCTTTGTTGAACGGCGAGGCGTTGATCGAAACGAGTATTTGCGACCCCATTTGGATGAGCTCCTCGGCCGGGTCGTTTACATAGAGGCGTTCGCGCCAGAATGTCTTGTCGTTCCAGAAATCCTCGCACACAGCCACTCCCAAACGGTGATCATCGACCATGAAGAGATGACGCTCCGGTCCTGGTTGAAAGTAGCGTGGATCGTCAAACACGTCGTACTCCGGCAGCAAGGTCTTGTCGGCAAACCCCAACAACTCGCGATTGCGGATTACTGCCGCGGAGTTGAAGAGACGTCGGCCGGTCGGCAACTCGGAAGGACGGACGGTGCCGACTACCGCGGTGATGCCTTCAGTGGCGGCGATGATCTGTTGCAGTGGTTGGAGAGCGCAGCGTTGGACGTCACGGTCCAGAAACCAGTCGAGCGACGTGTATCCTTGCACACTGGTTTCCGGCAAGACGACAAGGTCCGAGCGATCGCTTTTTCCCTGTTCGATCGCGCGAATGATGCTGGCGGTATTGCCTTCCCAATCTCCGTTGGTGGTATTGATCTGGCCGATGGTGACGCGCATGGAAGCTGAGCTTAGTGCTTTGTACTTGGTACTTTGTTCTTGTGATCAGATCGTGCACTTTTCCTCAGGGAATGGCAACCAATGGGGCTTTGTACTTTGTGCTTGGGGCTTGGTGCTTAGTTTTTGATTTGCCAGGCACGAAGAACAAAGCACCAAGAACAAAGTACAAAGCGCACAAAGCTTCTTACGCTTGATCCATTCAGATGAATCAGATTTGGTGTCACGTACCCATTCAGGCGCTGAATAGTTGCAGTTGTAACAACCGTTCCTGGCTCCAGCGGAGCCACATGTTTATAGCTTTGACTCCAAAACGAGCTTGCACTCCTCTTAGGAGTGCTATGTTGACGATCTCTTAGAAGTTAGTGCTTCGAGACCTATATTCGAATTCTCCTCCGGCTGCGAACATCGCACTCCTAAAGGAGTGCAACACTGATTTGGTACCCACGGCTATAAACATTGGGCTCCTACCGGAGCCAGACCCACCTCGTCACAAGTCTGGGGTGGGTTTTGTGCGCACTGTTGCCTTGCGTTATATTTCTTGCCGCCAACCGTGCGGAGGGGTCGCATAATGGTAGTGCAGCGGTCTTGAAAACCGCCGACCGAAAGGTTATGCAGGTTCGAGTCCTGTCCCCTCCGCCACTTCCTTTCTCGAATAGTCCCAAACTCCGAAGATACCAGCGGGCTTTAGCCGGTGGAGTATCAATTTCAAGCTACTGCCGCGCCACGAAGGTCCAAGGTTGAAATTGAAGCTCCACAGACTGAAGTCTGTGGTATCTACATTCAGTTGGTAACCCAGACTAGGCTGACATTGAAACTCCACCGGCTGAAGCCCGCTGGTCTCTTTCGGCGTCGCGACCGAAAATGAGTTAGACTCGCTGACCCTATAATTTTTGGTAGTAGGAGCAGTCAATGCGTACGGCGTCCATAATTCTCTGCCTTGTGCTTTTTTGCTCCGTTGTCCCCGCACCACAACTTCCCAGGCCACCCAAACGGATCGTGATCGCTGCCGGCACGGTCCTGGATGGCCAGGGTCACGTCCTACATAACACTCGGATCGTTGTCGAAGGCTCGAAGATAGAGGCCATTGATCCCGAGGCTGGGCCAGTTGATTATGATTTGACTGGTCTTACAGTGTTGCCAGGTTGGATCGATTGTCACGTCCACATCACCTGGAGTTTTGGTCCTGATGGCAAGAACACCGGGGCGGCAGGAACGACGCAGCAGGATGCATACGCGGCGGCGGCGAATGCCTGGGTAACGTTATTAGCAGGTTTTACGACAGTGCAAAGTGTGGGATCACCCGGCGACATTCCCTTGCGTGACGCAATTGCGAGCGGGCAACTTCCTGGACCACGAATCCTGACTGCCGTCGAGCCATTGATGGGTCGCGGTGCGCAGACTGGAACACCTGATGAAATACGCGCCTTTGTCAGGAAACAGAAAGCGGCCGGCGCCGACCTGATCAAAATCTTTGCCGCGGGCAGCGTGCGGCGCAGTGACCTGCTTTTATCGCAGGAGCAACTAAACGCTGCCTGTGACGAGGCTCATAAGCTTGGACTGCGAACCCTGGTCCATGCTTACAAGGATGCAGTGCGCGCGGCCACGGTGGCAGGTTGCACAGAAGTCGAACATGGCGCCCTCGCAACTGATGACGATCTGAAACTGATGGTCCAAAAAGGTACCTGGCTCGATCCGCAGGCCGGATTGGTGATGGAAAACTATCTACAGAACAAGGAAAAGTTTTTGGGCACTCCTGGTTTTCCCGAGGAAGTGTTTTCTGTAGTTAAAGAGATGATTCCCTTGTTCCACGACTTTATGAAACAAGCGTTAAAGATTCAGGGGTTGAAGATTGTTTTTGGCTCCGACGCGCTGGCCGGGTCACATGGTCGCAATGCCGAGGAGTTCGTTGATCGCGTGCGCGACGTAGGGATGGACCCGATGGCTGCGATGGTCTCGGCCAACTCTCTCGCCGCCCAGTCGCTGGGCATGGAGAACCAGATCGGGTCAATTGCGCCCGGGTTGCAGGCCGACATCATTGCCCTCGACGGTGATCCGTTGCACGACATCACCGCCGTCCGGCGCGTGACCTTTGTGATGAAGGGCGGAGTTGTTTACAAGAACGTAGGATCAAGCGGTCATACTCCGCTGAAATTCAAAATCAAGAGTGGTTGAGTACGGTCGACGACTTGTGGAATAAGATACTGGCCAACGGAGGCAAGGAACAACAATGTGGCTGGATCAAAGATAAGTTTGGTCTCTCGTGGCAGATCATTCCCAATATCTTGGGCCAGTTGTTGGGTGACAAAGATCCACAAAAATCTAAGCGAGTAATGCAGGCAATGCTGCAAATGGTTAAGATCGACAGCAACGGACTAAAGCGAGCCTACGAACAGGAATAGCTTCTTTCTCTAACAGGAGGAGTAGGAAATGAAAGTAAATCCATATCTCAACTTCAATGGCGACTGTGGGGAAGCCTTCAGCTTTTACGAAAAAGTCCTGAACGGCAAAACCCTATTCAGCATGACATGGGGCGAATCGCCAATGGCGGCGCAGCTACCTCCCGAGGCGCACAACTCGATCATGCACACCACGCTTTCTCTTGGTGACACAGTTTTGATGGGCGCCGATTCGGTGCCCGGTACCTATCAAAAACCAGCCGGGATTTCTGTCTCACTAAGCTTCAGTGACGTCGCCGAGGGTGAACGGATCTTCAAGGCGTTGAAAGAAAACGGCACCGTCCAGATGGAGTTTCAACAGACTTTCTGGGCCAAAGGATTCGGCATGTGTGTCGATCGCTTCGGCATTCCCTGGATGGTCAATTGCGAGTGAGATGCCGCGGGCCACAGGGCAGGGCACATAGTCAGTGCGTCTAGCAGTGACTACTTTCTAAAGCTCAAACGTTTCGTTCTCCGCGTGCTTCAGCTTGGGGATCAGCGGCGCTCTTAAAACATGAAACCATTTCAATGGTTTACTTGGAGCATGCAGCATAAGAAGCTTTCCTGTTGAAAAATGCACACAAATGCAAACTATGCGTGTTTAGTTTGGACCGGGAGCAATTAGGCTCACTGACAAACCAATTCTGACTGGAGAAACACTCGTGGCTGCGAATTCTGACATGCCTTATCGACCACTCGGTCGCACTGGAGTTGAAGTATCGCTGATCGGTCTCGGTGGCTGGCACCTTGGCTTCGAATCTATCGCCGAAGAGTTGAGTATTCGCCTCATCCGCACCGCGGTTGATAGCGGCATCAACTTCATGGACAACTGTTGGGATTACAACGACGGCGCCAGTGAAAAGCGCATGGGCAAAGCGTTGCGCGATGGTTATCGCGAACGGGCCTTCCTTATGACCAAGATCGACGGTCGCACAAAGCGGGAGGCAACGAAGCAACTCGATGAGTCGTTGCGGCGTTTGCAAACAGACCACGTCGACCTGGTCCAACATCACGAAATCCTGCGTTTCGAGGATCCGCATCGCATCTTCGACGAAGAAGGAGCGAACGCGGCGCTAGTTGCAGCGCAGCAGGCGGGCAAGACCCGTTTCATCGGTTTCACTGGACACAAGGATCCGCGAATTCACCGTTACATGCTTGAAGTCGCGCATGAGCATGACTTTCGTTTTGACACGGTACAAATGCCGCTTAACGTGATGGATGCTCACTACCGTAGTTTTGAAAAGCTGGTGCTGCCGGAACTGGTTAATAACAATATTGGTGTCCTGGGAATGAAACCGATGGCCAATGGCAACATTTTGCGTTCTAAGACTGTGACTCCAATTGAATGTTTGCACTATGCAATGAATTTGCCGACGTCGGTGGTAATAACTGGCTGTGAAAATATGAAGGAACTGGATCAAGCCCTGACAGCCGCACGAACATTCAAACCGCTGAGCGAAGCCCAGGTTACGACTCTTTTGGCCAAAACAGAGCAGGCGGCGGCTCAGGGCGAGTTTGAGTTGTTCAAAACCACGTCGATCTACGATGGTACAGCCTCGCATCCGGAGTGGCTGGGCGACGAACCGGAGAA
>DATFRK010000970.1:0-4696 GCA_035263325.1 Pyrinomonadaceae bacterium
CAAGTTTCCCTTGTTCAAACAGCTGCATCACTGCGGTCCAGGTGAACAACTTAGAGATTGAACCTGGACGGAATAGCGTTTCCGGCGCAGTCACTGGCTTTTTCTTGGCAACATCCGCATAACCATACCCTTTCACGAAGAGTAGTTTGCCGTCCTTCACCACGGAAATTGTCGCCCCGGCAATGTCGTCGTGATTGAGTTGCAAAGGAACGAGTCCGTCGAGAAACGCTTCAACATCCGCTGCATTCATCTGCGGTGGGCCGGTTGGCGATGATGCGGGGGGAGCAGCCTGGGTGACCTCCTTTTTTTCCGGCGCTGCTGGCTTAGTGGGTACCTGGCCCACCGTGCATAGGGCCAGGATCAAGGCGGTCATGATTAAGGCGAACAGTTTTCTCACTATTTCGGCTCCTATATATGCAAATGAATAGGGGTAAACTTACACGTCGAGTTTTCTCTGCTATCGAGACGGTCTCCGCATCTTCCTAGAAACTCAACTCTCTGCGCTAACCTCAGCGTGCTCTGCGTCTCGGCGGTGAGACTGATTATTAGCAGGTGGTCACCGCCGAGACGCAGAGCACGCTGAGGTTAGCGCAGAGAAGACAGAATACAAGTGTCTGGCACTTACGACTTCGCTAACAAGACGACGTTCCCTCGTTCTCCCTGCACGAGAGTTAAGCTCTTGGGCTTTCCGTCACCCAGTTCAAACTCGGCGAAGAACCCCGCGGGAGCGCCCTCGAGGCGAAAACGATTCGCCGCCACCGGGATCAACGAGTAGAGCGGTTGACCCGGCACATTTGCTTTCAAACTGCCGTTGATAAGTTCAATGCTTACTTCCAAAGGTGGCGCCGCCAGCGCGTACTTGCCCACAAACTTCTTGAGGTCTGTTTCACTCATCGGCACTGCAGAAACTGGAGCAGCTGGCTCTGCCGCAGTGCGGGTGAACTCCGTCAGCCCCTCGATATTTACCGTCTCGACTTTGCCCTGGGAATTGAGTTTGAAATTGGCGAAGCCTTTGCCCTCCATTGGATCACGCCACTTCACGCGGAAGGTGTCGTAGTTCCAATGCTCCAGGTCACCAGTAAAATTTGGACCAAAACGAGCAACCAGCTTCTGATCCTCCAAACCGATCTTCAGCTCGCCATACATCTCGCTTTGAAAACTTCCGGCATACTTCTCCAGCGGCAATGACGGCGAGGTGCCTGTCACGCGTTCAGCGTCTGCTTTTTTCTCCGCTGCTTTGGCCTGCTCTTCAAGCCCCTTCGTGGCTTTCAACATCTCAGCACACCAGTCGCGCGGCGCTGCCCCGAGGTAAAAGTCAACGATCTTGTACATCAGAGCGTGGGGCAGGATGGTTCCGTTCAGATTGGTGAGTACCACTACGCCTAGTTTTTCTTCCGGCACCATCGCTACTTCTGCTCTCATGCCATCGATAGCGCCGCCGTGTTCCACCAGCTTGCGTCCACGGTAATCGCTGAGAAACCAGCCCATGCCATAATTCAGAAAATGCGCGTCAGGATAAAGAATCGCGTTTACGCCCTCGATGCGAATGATCGTCTGGGGCGCGTGCATTTCCTTCATTACTCCTGAACTAAGCAGTCGCTTGTTTTCGTAGGTGCCACCGCCTAACTGCAGTCGTAACCACTGGGCCATGTCCTCAACGTTCGAGTTGATCGAGCCCGCCGGCGCAATGTTGTCTATATTGCGCCACGAAACCACCTGGACTTTGTCTTCGAGCTTGGCATGCGGTGACGCTACGTCGTCTGAATTGGCAAGGGCCCGAATACTGGTACTCGTTGACTTCATCCCGAGCGGAGTAAAAATACGTTCGCGCACGAAATCATCCCAACTCTTCCCGGTAACAGAAGGAATGATCTGACCGGCCGCGAGAAACATTATGTTTTGATAGCCGAAACGTGATCGCAAACTCCAACTAGGCTTTAGATAGCGGACGCGCCGGACCACCTCATTGCGATCGTACGGAGATGCATACCAGAGCAGATCGCCACGCGTTAGGCCGCTGCGATGAGTCAACAAATCACTGACTGTCAGCTCGCGGGTGGCGTAGGGATCAAAGAGTTGAAATCCGAGCAGGTACTTCGTAACCGGGTCATCCCATTTGAGCTTGCCTTCGTCCACGAGCATCGCAATCGAGGCGGCGGTGAAGGCCTTTGACGACGACCCGATAGCAAACAAGGTGTGTTCATCAACCGGAGCTGGTTTATTCAACTCACGCACACCAAAGCCTTTCGCGAAAACGACGTGGTCATCTTTCACAATCGCGATCGCGACACCGGGGACTCCCCAATCTTTGATAGCCTTGTTTACATACTCTTCAAACTCTGCTCCCGGCGCTTGTTGCGCGGCGACAAACTGCACGGGGACCAACAACAACAGCGCAAGCATGAACAAACGAGCTTTCATTTCAATTCTCCTAGCCTGACTCAAACAGGTCTTTTAAGATCATCCGCTGCCAACTTCGGACTTATCTCTGCGTAACCTCACCGTGCTCTGCGTCTCTGCGGTGAGCATGGGCTCAGACGACTTTTACCGCAGAGACGCAGAGCACGCTGAGGGTACGCAGAGATAAGGTCTGAGCCCCTAAAAATTCTCTCGCCTCATTGAGAATCCGTCACCCATACTCGTCAGACGGTCCAGATTTGAGTGAGTACGCGCTCAAAATTGCCGCCAAGAATACCCGCAATATCTGCGTCGCTATGTTTGCGGCGAATTAATCCTTCAGTTAGGTCGAACATTCTTTTCGGGTGATTGAGACCTTCAATGTCGATCTTGTCGCGAAAGGCATAACTGCCTTTGTAGCCGGCGCGAAGTTGTTTGTTGAGTTCCGGGGGCATGGCATCGTAGCCGTAAAGATCGATGTCACTCCCAACCCCCAGGTGTTCAGGTCCGATCAGTTTTCTGACGTGATCAAAATGATCCAGTACATGTTCCACTGTAGTTGGCTCATCTCCTTTGACAAACATCCGTACGCCAGTGATTCCCATCACGCTGCCAGCGTCGCCAACCTTCTTAATTGCTTCATCAGTTTTCAAACGCGGATGATTCGGCACCAGGGCCCGGCAATTTGAGTGCGTAATCAACACGGGCTTCTTGGAGATTTCGAAGGCATCCAGGGTCGTGCGGTCACCGCAATGCGATACGTCGACCGCCATTCCCACCTTGTTCATGCGTTCAATGATGGACACGCCAAAATCGGAAATCCCCTCGTCCCTTCTCTCGGTTGAACCATTGCCGATCAAGTTTCGCGAGTTGTAAGTCAGTTGCGAGACGCGTTGGCCCAAGCCGCGAAAAAAATCAACGTCGTCCGGCCGCCGGAAGTGTTCCGAATTCTGTAACCCTAGCAACATGCCAATTTTTCCGGAGCTCTTTACGCGCTTGAGATCGGCGGGACTGTCAATGCGCATGAAGTGCTCGGTGTCGTTGGCAACAAACCCGTTCCAGTGGGCAAAATACTGCAGTGCGCTCTCGTACGCATTAGGACCACCAAGACCGACTGACTGATGAAACACATTTATGCCTGACTCTGTATAAGGGCGCACGTCAGCCGCAGTAAAAGTTTCCGGGTCCTTGAACCACTTAGCCTCTTTGTTGAAGTCGAGCGTCAAGACACTGAGCATGTCGATGACGGTGGTTCGCCCGATCAGATCAATCGCTTTACTCGAATACTCTGTAGGGGAACTCGCGAAGAGTCGATAACGACCGCGATTGATCATTGGCACCGCGACTACGGCGGCAGTCGCCATCCCGGTGCGCTTCAACATTTCACGTCGGTTAATCAGACTTGCGTTTGGTTTCATTAGTTTCCTGGCTGGACTCTCTGTGTGCAACCTTTGTGTGCTCAGTGTCTCTGTGGTGGATTGCTTGGCGGTTTTAAACCACAGAGGCACAAAGAACACAGAGGTTGCACAGAGATTAATGTCAAACTGAACACTGGAATTAATTCTTGGTCCTAGTCATTCAGTAACGCAGTTTTGCTCAGCATGTACTTGCCGATTCGCTGTGCACCGCGTGTCTCACGAACAAACTCAGTCACCGAGTAGCCCAGGTTGAGCGCTTCAGTGAAGGCCCAACGCGTCTCCTCGCGCCACTTCATCGCAATTTCCGGTTGCTGTTGTTGTAAAGCGTTTATGTTTGCCGGAATCTCGATTTTCGCAACTTCGTGAGACAACCCAGCCGTTAAATCGTTTCGGCCCGGTGAACCATCGGGCTCTACCTGGACCAATGCTGGACCAGGTTCCAGGTCAACCGGCTCCGTGGGGGCCTTAATTCGTTGCGTCACCCGGTGACTCGAAAGAAGCCACGACACCCATAAGCGATCGGTGCCCGTGCGATGCAAGAAACTTGGCGCGTCCTCGCCGTAGAAGTTGAGCAAGTAACGATCTGATATCACTCCGAGTTTGTTGAAGTTGAAGTGCGCATTCAGACTCTGCAACGGATCGAAGGTCCAGGTCATCAGCCCAATTCCCTGCCCCAGGACATGTTCTCGTTGCGCCAGCTTGAGCTGTCGGCCCAGGTCATGATTGCGAAACTCTGGTTTGACGGCCAACATGTGCGAGTGGTGGGCCAACTGGCCGTGCTCGAAACTGGGAAACCCATAGATGAAACCAACCATCGTCTCGCCGTCAAAAGCACCAATCAAGACACCGCCTGCTTCTTTTGCCGCTACTAGATGCGTAAG
>DATFRK010000971.1:0-7598 GCA_035263325.1 Pyrinomonadaceae bacterium
GCTCGTGGCATCATTCATCGCGACATCAAAGCCGGCAATGTGATGGTCACGCCAAGCGGCCAGGTTAAAGTACTGGATTTCGGCTTGGCTAAACTTCTCGACGAGGAAGCAGCCCGCACTTCAGGTATCCATCATACCGAACTAACGGAAGTCGGCGTCCCCTATGGCACCGCTACTTACGCCGCGCCAGAACAGGCCCGCGGCGATCGCGTGGATGCGCGCGCCGATATTTTCTCGCTGGGTGTACTCCTCTATGAAACCTTGACCGGCACCTGGCCTTTTCGTGGCCAAACCGCCGTTGAAGTGCGTCACGCAGTACTGCACGATGAGCCAATACCTATCGCGAAGGTGAGGCCTGGCTACGTACCACCACGCTTGCAGCAAATACTCGACAAGGCTCTCGCCAAGGATCCACGCAACCGCTATCAAAAGATTTCGCAGTTTCGCGACGATCTAAGCAGCGTGATGCAGGAGATCGGTAGTTCCATGTTGGACAACAGCGCTGTCCCGGTCGCGCCCAGGCATTTGGGCGGAAGCAATCCAGTCTCACGTGCCTTCCGTTGGTTAAAAGGAAAGACGGGCGACAGTTCAGTTCCCAGCGGAGCGCGCAAGGCTAAGGATGGTTCATCAGTGGACACCGAAGAATCTCCGCTGACCAGTGTCGGAGATGGTGAGCGCAAGAGTGTGGCGATCCTGCCGTTTAAGAATGTCGGTAACGACCATGAAGTCGACTTCTACGAGTTCTCACTCGCCGATGCGGTAATTACCGAACTGGCGCGCCTGCGTTCACTCGTAGTTAGGCCTTCGTCCGTGATCGTGAAATACCAGAACCGGCAGGTGGATGCGGCCGCAGCCGGTCGCGAACTGGGTGTGAGTGCGATCCTGACGGCCACCTTTCTGCGCGCAGGCGATCGACTACGCGTTACCGCCCAACTGCTTGACGTCCGTTCCAGCAGCATCCTCTGGAGTGAACGCATTGACGCCGACGCCAGCGACATCATTGGGGTGCAGGACA
Organism: Pyrinomonadaceae bacterium; assembly: GCA_035263325.1. Lineage (GTDB taxonomy): Bacteria > Acidobacteriota > Blastocatellia > Pyrinomonadales > Pyrinomonadaceae > PSRF01. The sequence goes on from DATFRK010000971.1 coordinate 1,016, forward strand.
CGATCGTCAAACGAATTGTGGAAGGTTTGAGTTTGGAGTTGAGTCCGGCCGAACAGGTGCAACTCGCGAAAGGAGCAACGACTGATGCGGCGGCCTCGGACGAATACTTGCGCGGCCGAGATTGCCTGGCCACCTTTATTTACCACACGATTGAACGTGAGCAGCTCGACTCGGCCATTGAACATTTCCGGCGGGCCATTGAGATCGACAACAAGTTTGCCCTGGCCTATTCCGCACTGGGCAGTTGCTACGTGAATCGCGTGTTAAAAGGTTTGGGCCAGGCGGGTGATCACGAAAAGGCAAAGATAGCCTTTGGCAAGTCGTTGGCGCTCGATCCGAAGTTGTTGGAAGCGCGCATGCAGATGGTGTTCATCTACCTTACGGGCGGGCAGAAACGAAAAGCGCGTACCGAGGTTGAATTACTGCGCGAGGAGTATCCAAATGATCCTGGAGTCCAGTTTGTGCGCGGCGTGGTCGCCCGCCTGGACGGAGACTACGATCGGGCGTTGCGCAGTTTTGATCGCATGGCTCGATTGAACCCCAGCGAGCGAGTCGTGGCCAGTTACAACCGCGCGCGTATTTTCACGTACCAGGCCAAGTACGAAGAAGCAGCACACGAGTTGGATGAGGGTGCAGCGGTCGAACCGGAACATCCGATGATCAAAATCTTCCGGGCTCGAGTCTTGTACTACCGCGGTGAGGTAGATGCCGCGACCAGGATTCTCCAACAGGTTTTGCAACAGCATCCGCAAATGGACGGCATGCGGCCGGTCCTGGCCATTTGTCTTAGCGCCCAGGGCCAGCACACTAAGGCTAACGAGCAACTCACGCATAAGGTTAGGCTAGTAGCCGAGGCTGACTACGATATATCTTACTGGCTCGCGTCGGCCTATCTTTTGCAGGGCCGGCAAGTGGAAGCCTTGAGGTGGCTGGAAACAGCGATTCGCCTGGGTAACGAGAACTACCGCTGGTTTGAAGCAGACCCTAACTGGGCAGACATGCATGCAGATCCGCGGTTCCAGGAGATAATCAAGGGCATCGACAAACACGAGAGACAAGAGGAAAAGACTGAATGAGAACATTCGTGATCGGCGACGTTCATGGTCGCTGCGCTCAGCTGCTGAACCTGTTGGACATGCTGCCGCGCGACGAAGACGTCGACACCCTTGTTTTTCTTGGTGATTTAGTCGACCGCGGGGCGGATGCGCCGGGCTGTGTGGACCACGTCGTGAAAATGCAACGCGCCAACCCTGAACGTGTAATTTGTTTGCGCGGAAATCACGAACAGATGTTGCTGGACTTTGTTGAGGGTTGGAACAATATCTGGCTGACGCCTGTGACTGGCGGTGAGCGAACGTTCGAGCAATACACAGGCAAACCTGTCACCGTGGACAGTCATAAGGATCTGGACGAGATGAGACAGCTCTTTGAAAATGCGATCCCGTCCGAGCATCTCGATTTTTTTCACCAAACGCCTTTCTACCACGAGGACGAATTCGCGATCTACGTGCACGCGGGTCTCGATGATGGCAAGCACCCGAGGGAAAGTTCCAAGCAGTCGTTGTTATGGATGCGCGATATGGATTTTTACAAAAACTATCGCGGCAAGCCCTGCGTCTTCGGTCACACCCCAACGCCTCTGTTACCGTTACGTGGCCGACTCGGGCGCCATGGAATCTATATTTCACATAGCGCGATCGGCCTAGACACTGGTTACAACTTTGCGTCGCCGTTGAGTTGCCTGTCATTGCCTGATTTCAATCTCTATCAAACATTCGCCGACGGTCGCGAAGAAACGCACGTGATCACTTCATTCATTCCGGAAACGTTGCGCGCGATGCAGAAGAAGGCAGGAATTGGCGGATAGGAACAAAGCCCAATCTCCGGGCATCGGCGGGTAGGAACAAAGCCAGACTCCCTGGTCTCTGCTGCCGAGAGATGCAAGCCGATGCTAGCACCGCCGAGTCCTGGCACAACAGAACCCAAGCCAACAGTAAGACGATGGTTTCGGCTTCGCCGCCGGATGTGAGGCGACGTTGAGGCGGGGAGAAGACTACCGGCTTCAATCTGCTATTCCTGCTTCAATCAGAATATTCCTGCTTCAATCTGCTATTAAATGAGAGGGTATGACCGCGGAGGTGAACAGATCCCTATCGCGCGCTGTACTGCGGGGCCTCCGCTAGACGCTTGTCCAGGAACGTTTGCTGCCACATTTCCAGTCCCAGCAACAAAAAGACTTGCAAATTGAAGTCTTCGCGGCCGGAGAAATTGGCGTCAATGACACGCTTCACCTCCTCCGGACGAAACAGGCCCCGCCGCTTAACCGTTTCCGCAGACAACAGGTCGTTTACCAACGGCCGCAACGGTCCTCGTAGCCACGACCTGATCGGCGCGCCAAAGCCGGCTTTCTTGCGCCAGATAACCTCTTTCGGCAAAACGCCCTCCAACGCTCGTTTGAGCACATACTTCCGCTTCAACCCTCGCAACTTGAGACCGTCAGGCATGCGCGACGCCAATTCGAGCATTTCGCGGTTCAAGAACGGCACGCGGACCTCGAGATTCGCCGCCATTGAAGTTTTATCCGTCGTCATCAGGTTCAAGCACGGCAGGAAGGTCTTGAGGTCAACGTATAAAAGCCGATTTAACGGCGCTGCCTCCTGCACCCGAGCGAAGTAACCGCGGTGAGCAATGTAAGCGTCGTACCCTTGAGTACGCGCCCGCCATTCGTCAGTGTACAGATTCTGTTTGGCCTGGTCTGAAAAGTAGGTGCCGTACCCGAGATAGCGATTTTCGAAGTCGAGTGCGGCACTGCGGGCAAACTTCTTGGCATTTCGCAGCGGCGCGGTGAACTTTCCCGGCCATCCACCGGGGAGGACTTCGGCTACAGTTTTCAGCAATGGCCGCCGAAGCATTTCCGGGACCGGATCAAAACTTGAAGCCAGCTTCATGGCCATTTGTCGTGGGTACCCGGCAAACACTTCGTCGCCTCCCATGCCCGAGAGCATGACGCGCAACGTCTCACGAGCAGCGCGAGAAATCAGGTAGCTGGGTATCGCCATGTCGATCGGCGGCTCTTCCATCTGGTAGACCAACTGCGGCAACAGTTCGGCCACCGAAGGCCGCAACATGATCTCGTGATAATCAGTTTGCAGTTCTTCATTAACCCGCCGGGCCCACTTCACATCGTCGGGAATGATGTCAAAGCGTAGGTCTTCACTCTCGATCCCGACTGTGTAAGTGCTGACCTGGCGCCCGTTGCTGTGACGCTTCATCAGTGCCACGATGCCGGAAGAATCAATCCCGCCGGAAAGAAAGGAACCCAGTGGCACGTCGGCCACCATCTCCAGCTTCACAACGTGGTCCAACGTTTCCAGTACCCGCTCTTGCCACCATTCGTCGCTCTTCCCCTCCTCAATTTCGTTGAAGGAAATGTCCCACCACTCTGCTACTTTTACCCGGGTCTGCTGAAGACGTAACAAATGTCCGGGCGGTACTGTCTTGATACCGGAGAACAACGTGTTCGGGTCGGGCGCCCACAGGAACGTAAGAAACTGATGGAGGGCTTCCGGATCAATCGCCGGCGCAATCAGTTTGCTGGCGAGAATCGCCTTGATTTCGGAAGCGAAAATAAACGAGCCCGGACCGTCGGAGGTTGGCGGTAAGTAGGCGTAATAGTGTGGTTTAATGCCAACATGATCACGAACTAGAGTTAGCTCGCGTTCCTGGTTATCCCAGATAGCGAAGGCAAACATCCCGTTGAGCCGCGTGAGACATTCGCTATTCCACTGCGCAAAAGCTGCCAGCAAGACTTCCGCATCAGAGTTGGTGCGAAACTGATGACCTAGTGTCTTCAGCTGTTCCCGCAACTCGCGGTAGTTGTAAATCTCCCCGTTGAAGGTCAATACATAACGCCCATCGGGTGAGAACATCGGTTCGTGACCAGCTGAGCTGGTGTCGATGATCGCGAGACGTCTGTGACCAAAACAGACCTTCCGCCTTGCACCATCAATTGGATCGGATATCCAGACGCCCTGATCGTCACGACCCCGATGCTCAATCGCTTGGAGCATGGGGTCAATGTGCTTTTCAGGATCTCGACTAACTATGCCGGCGATACCGCACATAAGGAGATTGCCGATTTACAAGCTGCTCGCTGCACTGCGTGGTTACGCTAATCACCAATCGGCAATTGGCAATAGGCAATCGCAAACACTTGTTGCTCGCGTAAAGAATCCACGATGCGAAACGTCGCCCGAGTGGTAGCGACAAGCTCCGCTAAACTAATCGGGAATGGTGTCCCCCCAAGTAATGACGCGCACACTGCTTTCACTTGTTGCTGTTGACCTTTGTCTTGTTCCTTCAACGTGACCTGCTCCTCGCGACCGTCCTTGTACTTGCTGCCGCGCCGGAAATCGTCGATCACAAAGCTTTTGCCCGCACCGAAAATTTCCACGCGCTCTTTCGCCAAACTTCGGTCGCCTTCACTCAAGTAGGCGATACAACCGTTTGACCCGTCAGCAAACTTGAGCGTAATCATCACCGAGTCAGCATCGATTATCTGATCTGTCTTGCCTGCTACCTTCATGGCAAATACTGAGACCGGAGGTGCTCCCGCGAAAAATTGCATCAGGTCAACAAAGTGACAAACCTCTCCGATGATCCTGCCGCCACCGTCCTGGCTATCATAGGTCCAGTGATCTTTTGGCAACCGGCCGGCGTTGATGCGATAAAGCATCGACAATGGTGCAGTCCGGTCGGCAAAGAAATCCCTGGCCTGGTTCGCCAACGGCGAAAACCTCCGGTTGAACCCGACCATCAATTGCGCGTTGGAGTTGCTAGCGGCGGCGAGCACGCTGTCCAGTTGGGTATCAGTCAAGGCCAGTGGCTTTTCCACAAAGACGTTCTTGTCCTTCAACAACGCAGCTGCCGCAAGTGATGCATGAAGTCCATTCGGCGTTCCAATCACAACCAGGTTTACTTCGCTGTCATCGAGCACCTCAGCTGCACTGGAGAGCGCCTGTTTGAAACCGAATCGTTTGCCCACGTCGTGCGCCGAAACACCGGAAGCTGTGGTGATCGACTGAAAACCGACACCGCTGCTTTTGAAATGGGGTAGTAACATGGCCGGCACATACCCACCAGCGCCGATCACTCCCAACCTGATGGCTTTCTCACCACTTCGCGACGCGGCCGGACTAAGCTGAACTGTGCGCTTGACCTCCGTCTCAGGATCGTAGTTCAACACAATCGCCAGATAAGGTTCATTCGCCTCGCCGGAGATCAATTGGTAAGCGCTTTCAGCGTCTTCAATGGCAAACCGGTGACTGATCAAGCGCTCGACGTTTACTTGTTTTCCGGCAACCAGGTCCAGGAACGCTTGGATATTTCTATTCTCGGTCCAACGCACGTAAGCAAGCGGATAGTCATGGCCGCGCTCTTCGTAAGAGGGATCGTAACGTCCTGGTCCATACGACATGGAGACAGTCAAGGAGAGCTCGCGCGAGAAAAACGGCGCGCGCGGTACGTCCATACCGGCCATTCCCACTACTACGACGCGACCTTTCAAACGCGAAATCTTAGCGGCCAATTCAACCGGCTGGTTGGAATCAGTCGCCGTAGTGATCAGCACCGCATCGGCGCCCCGGCCACGCGTCCAACTGTCTATCACTTTCGCCGCTTCATCATTTGAGATGGCAGCGTCGTCTGCTCCAAGTTCCCGGGCCAGGGCGATTCGGGTTGGATCAAGATCGAGACCAAAAACGCGGCAGCCGTTTGCCTTTAGCAATTGCACCGTCAGTTGGCCCACCAAACCAAGACCAATAACCACCATCGATTCGCCCAGGGTTGGTTGGGCCAATCGCACTCCCTGCAAAGCTATGGCTCCCAACGTACCGAATGACCCGGCTGCAAAACTGAGCGGCTCGGGAAGTTGCACGCAGAGGTTCTTCGGCACCGACAGAACTTCTGCGTGTGACGCGAATCCCACGCCCGCACAGGCGACCCGATCTCCGATCTGAAATTCGGTAACGTCCTCCGTCAATTCGATCACGATTCCCGCGGCGCTGTAACCCAGCGACTGTGAAGCCGCCATCTTGTCGCGGACAGCACTGATCGTGCTCAGTAGTCCCTGGGTTCTGGCCCTGGCTACTACCGCCTTCACCAGGTCGGGACGCTGTCGTGCTTCCTGGACCAACCCTTTGCTAACCAACTCGACTGCGGCGCGCTCGGTGCCCGCACTGATCAGGGATGCAACCGTGCGTACGAGTACACGACCTCGTTGCAAAGCGGGCACTGGTACTTCGCCAACGAACGGTTTCCCGGTTTTGCGATTTTGTAGAACCTGCTTCATGCGTGCTTTTTCTTCAACAGGGCCGACTCGAGCAATTCACTGACCCACTCAGCGCGAGCATCCCAGGTTCCCTGTGCCACCGATGCCTGGCGCCTGGCGCCGGCGGCGGCATCACTTTCCCGCAGAGCGTCGTCAACGAGGGCTATGAATTGATCGCGCGTTGCGGCGATACGCAACACGTCCTTCATTGGATCATATTCTGGTAGCGGTGATATCACCACTGGCTTTCCAGTC
>DATFRK010000972.1:0-4676 GCA_035263325.1 Pyrinomonadaceae bacterium
AGTTAACTCATGAAATGCTTCGACCGGACAAACCGCAGCGCAGTCGGTGTATTTGCAGTCAACACATAATTCAACCACTACATAGGTCATTGGGGAAGTAAGCTCCTTTCGATGATAGGGAATAGTTATTCAGTAGCAAGGAGAATGTCAACAAGAAATTTATGCGGCTCGGCAAAAGTGGGAACCGATCTAAACCGATTGTTGTCTAACACCAGCGGTTGGAATCTGCTGAGAAAGAAAACCAATGAAGCGCCCTGTCTGTTATCTCGCAATCGCTATGCTCACTTTTTCAATCGGCTTGACAGCTAGCCTGTTCATCAATTTATGGACTGTGGGTTTGGTCGATGAAGTGCCTGACCCCGCGAACTTGACTCTACTCTGGCAAGAGCCAAAGTTTCCACCTTATCCACACTCTTGTGGGATCTTAGTCGTGAGCCTCGTAAATGATCGCTCCCTTTACTTAAAGAGTGAGCGACGCGGCGACCTTGACCATCCTGAAGAACTGCTCGAAAAGATGCGGCAAGTCTTCGGTGAAAGAACTGAGAACCGTGTGTATCGAGTGGGAGTCGATCCCACCTCCGACATTCCTGAAGAAGAACGAATCGAAAAGACAGTTTTTATCAAAGCGAGTCCATCGGTTAGCTATGGTGAAGTAGCATATTTGATCGCACTTCTAAAAGAGACTGGGGCAAATCCGATCGGATTGGTGGCTGTGGATCAATCCTCGATTCCAACGAAGCCGTAAGAAGTGGCCTGGCCGCGAAGTGGCCAAATGTTTATAGCCATCGGTGAAAAAGAACTCGCGCTCCGGAGGAGCGCCATGTGGTCCAGGAAGTCTCAAACATGGCGCTCCGCCGGAGCGCGAATTCGCGTTCGCAGAGGTGCTATAAACATTTGGTCCCTCCGGGACCTGTTGCCCGTTGGAGTCTGGTCAACCTGTGACGCGCAGGCGAGGTATTGATTTTGGCCTTTGGTAGCGGGAACATAAAAATACCACGGGCACAAGGCCGTGGTATTCAAGCAAAATCTCAAATGAGAAATGTCAAATGAGATATGACAAATGATTCTTTACTCAAGCGTCCATGTCTTCACACAAGCTGAGCCTAAGGTGCATCACTATGTCCCCTCAACTACCTTCCTCTCGACCTTGCCGGGACCGTTCACTGTCTTGTTCACCACCGGATCGCCAACGTACGTCACGTGTGAAGGACCAGAGATCTTGACGTCCAACTGATCCGAGGCAGCCAGGTCAACCTTCGACACACCCTTGGAGTCAACGATCGCTTTCGCAGCGTGCAGTTTGTGAGTATCAATCTTGGCCGCGCCGGCCGTGTCGATGTCCACCACTTTCGTATTGCCGGAAACTTTGATCGTGGGCGCGCCACTGGAATCGATCTCAAACTTATCGTTCTTCATCTCTGAAATATCCATCGTGCCGGCCCCGGCCACACTTAAACCGTCGAGGTTAGGCACGGAGATTTTCAGGGCGATCGGCTCGCTCACCGAAAAGTCCTGGAGTGGTTTAATGTACAGGATGTTGTTTGAGACTTCCGTGCTGACCAGGGGAACAATGTTGTCATCGGCTTCCAGTTCCAACGCCACCGGCTTCTGACAAACAACTTCGATGTTGAAAGCTCCGACAGTATTGATCGAGCTAAACGCGGCCACGTCGCGCTTTTGTGTGACCCGCTTGCCTGAGCCAGCGACGCCATGATGGATCTTGTGACAGCCCGAAGCCACTGCCACGGAGATTAGAATCGTCAACAGTGCAAGCCTTTTCATGAGGCTCCTTTCCTGGGTTGAAAGAGTTATGAAGTTCTTTGTTCTCGAGGGGCGTACTCGAGGGTTCGCGTAGTGTTCTCGGTGACGCTCGCGAATGGTTCACCCAAGCCACTTACTGTCGCTGCCTGCAACTCACGCGGCGGCGCCACCGGGGTAAACGCCTTGGTGGTTTTTGCGGTTCCTGCAGTGAGTCGCGACAGTTGGCGTAAGAGAAATATTTCGGTAACCAAAGTAATCACGAAGGTAAAGAACATGAAGAGGGCAGCAAAGTCCTGACTTACGCCGGCCTCACTCCTCAGCACCAGGGGGCCGCCAAGCATGATTCCCATGCCAATGACCCCCAGCACCACGATCGCCGTTAGCAGGGCTCCGAACATTCCCGTGTTGCTGTTCTGAGTGGGCTCGCCGGGACCTTTAAGATTGTTGCCGCAGCGATTGCAATAACTTAGGCCGGGCGTCAAAGGGGTGGCGCAGTTTGAGCAGTACATTGTTGAGCTTCCTTTCCCAAGACTAGAAAACGGTTGGGGACAGGTTTACGTTCCAGCAAAGTGAGGTTGGGCGCCTAAGAGTATCACCGTCAGTGCCCCTAGTCAGCTCTATTTGTGCTCTATTTACCGGTGCGGCACGTAGGTCAACCAAAAATAGATTGCCTGGCCCACCCCGATGAAGAAGCCAATCACGGCGCCAAAGAGTTCAATCGTTTTCAAATGTTGCTGGGCCACTGACAGCACCAATGCTTCCAGTTTCTCAATGGGATAATCGGAAACTTTCTTCCGTACCATGCCGCCCACATCAAACTCCGCAATGGCCATCGGCAGACGTTCCCGGGCCGCGGTTGTAATTCGTTCAACCAGCGCGGTACTCGCCCGTTCCAACGAATGTTGGGAGACATGATCGCCGAGCCGTCCGATCGGCGCGATCAACAAGCGTTCGACTTGCGAGGTAAGAACAGCATTCACCGTACGCGCAGTGTTTTCGTGGGCCAGAAGCCCAAGCAGGCTTTTCGTGAGTAAGTGTTTTCCTTTTTCGACCGACTCGGGATCGACTTGCAACAGCGTGGTCCGTAGGGTCTGCGGCCGCAGAGTTTCAACCAGGTCTGTGAAATAGGCCGAGAGGGAATTAGATAGACCCTCACTGCGCACCACTTCCAGCAGGCGATCTGTGATCTGCTCGTTTAGCTGGCTTAACTTGGCTGTATCCAATTGGCCGATCAGTTCATTTAGTGGCCGGGCCATTACATTATCAATAGTAGAGTTCAGAAACGCTTCCGCTTCCTGTTCGAACGCGGGTCCGCGCAGGTACTCTTCAATCCGTTGCGGCAAAGTCTTGTTCACCAGTTCGTCAACTTCGCGATGGATTCGTTCGCGTGAGATGAAGATCTTTTTGAGCAACGAAAGCTGTTCGTAATAGTCGTCAACCTCGTGTTTGATGAGGGTCCCGATCTGCTTGCGAGTGTTTTGACTGGTAGCAATGTCAGCGATGTGATGAACGATTGGCGGGACCTGGCCGTCGATGCGTTCTTTGATGAAAGCGATAGTTTCCGGTGTAAAGGTCTCGGCCAGGGTCGCGCTGCTGTGGGCCAGGTCGTCGACACGCCCGGAGACAAAGTCGCGCACCTTCTGCTCAAACCCTTCTTCGTTTACGAGACGGCGCAGCCGACGTTCAACAAAGCCGAACGCCTGATCCATCGAATCGTCGCTCACCACATCCGCGAGACGTCGTTCGAGCAACTCGTCTACTTGTTTATCGACAAAACTTTCAATGGCAATGGCCGTCTCTTCGCTCCTCAACATGTCCGCGATGTACTCCGCCAGGCGCATTTGCAACGCGGAGATCGTATCGAGAATGGGCGCACGCGCTTGTGAAGGCAGGGCGTCGATAAACGAGGGGTACACGCGGGCCAGGAGTTCCCCGGTGTACCCGCCGACGAAATCTTCTACTTTGCGTTGAAAAAAACTGGTCTCAAAGAGCGCGTCAAATACGGTCTGTTGCGACACGAGTTCGTTACCGACCGCATTGCCAATGGATTGGGCCAGTCGTTCGCGGTGGCGCGGAATCATGCCCTGGGGCCAGATAGTAAGGCCGAAAAGTTTGACTGGTTGGTAAGGATGGAAGAGCATCCAAATGGCGAGCCATGCAGCGCCAAAGCCGTGGATGGTCGCTATAACGATGATTGCGAGCCCGATGAGCAGTTTGAACGTAAACGGATCTATGACGCCTACCTCGAACACTTGAACGATGATGTGGGGATGCTAAACGGTGGTAGGAAAGGCGTCAAATAGTGATCTGAGGGTTGAGCGTTGAGTGCGGCTTAAAAATAGGACCTATATGACCAATAGGACCTATTCGACCAATAGGACCTATTAACCACTACCCACTAACCTCAACCGGAAAGCCGGCACTAATCCAGGCACTGGTGCCACCGGTGACGTTGAGCAGGTTCTCAAAGCCATGTTTCTTCAGCAAGCTCGCCGCTGCACTCGAGCGATAGCCACCCGCACAAATAACCGCGACCGACTTCCGACTATCAAATGGTAACTGTTCGATCCTTCCTTCCAGGTTTGCCAACTGGCTCGACAACGCGCCGGGAACATGGCCGCTCTCATATTCTGCCGGACGGCGTACGTCCAATACTTGCAGGTCCTCTTTTTCAATCAAGTCGCGCAGTTGATCGACAGTCACTTGCTCAGTAGTCGATAGTTCAAAGCCGGCCTTCATCCAACTCTCAACGCCGCTGTTCAAATAACCTTTAACATTTTCGATGCCGACGCGGGCGAGCCGTACGATCGACTCCTGGACCTGGGCCTCACTTTCGGCCACCACAATAATCACTGCATTCAACGGAATCAGGCTGCCGGCCCACATCGCAAACTGTCCTCCCAGTCCTATATTGA
>DATFRK010000973.1:0-4256 GCA_035263325.1 Pyrinomonadaceae bacterium
TATGGCTTTCCTTCGATCGTCATCTGCCCCTGATCAGCAGCCAGCGCTCCGGCGATGATGTTCATCAGTGTGCTCTTGCCGGCGCCATTCTCACCGATGAGCGCATGAACTTCACCCTTTCGCAGTTCAATACTCACGCCATCGAGGGCAATGGTTGGTCCGAAGCGCTTGTGGATTTTGTCGATCGTTAACATCTTATATTTGGTCTTTGGTCTTGGGTCTTTGGTCTTGGAGCTTTGTCAGTAGTCAGTAGAATAGGTCCGATAGGTCGAATAGGTCCTATAACTAACTACTGACTACTGACTACTGACTACCAACTACTGACTACTGACAAAGGCCCAAGACCTAAGACCAAAGACCCTTTTACCGCGAAACCAACTCCTGGGCCGGCCGCAATCCATTCTGTTCACTAGAGCCGGTAATCGCCAGGATGCGGACGCTCTCATTGTTAGGCAACGTCAGTCCGGTAGCATTACGCGGCACCTCGATCACATAGGCGAACAGGTACGTGTAAGCATACGGCTCATTGACGCCTTTGGCATTGTGCCGGTGTGAAGCAAACCACGCGACCGGCGCAGGCTTGATGAATCCCGGAGTGATGCTCACCATTTCACCGTAGGGATCAATCCTGGTCCGAGGTCGCTGCATCTGCGCCGCGATGTCGGGCGGCGTACCCGGCGGCGGTGTGCGCGGAGGCACCTGCACTTCCGTCTGTTTCCATTGCCGGTTATCCCATTGACCGATGAATCCACCCCAATTCTCGATCTCCAGATTCACTGCTTCGTCGCCGACACGAAAGGTAGCTTTTTGATCGCCGTCTGCAGCTGCGGCCAGCAAGTAAAGTTTCTTGAACTTGCCCACCGGCAGCGAAATTGTCTGACCCCGCGCCACCAGGGCATTAGCGTTCCCTTGACCGGCCGATGCCAACTCAAAAGTGATCCCATCGTAAGCGAGCTGATGCGGCAACATCTCCGCAGGCATCGCCAACCCTTGGCCATTGAACCCTTGGGAAGTCGCTTCTCCATCTCGCGTGGCGACCGCCAGATCATAAGCGAGCTTGAAGGGTTCGGACCTCAAGGGCGAGAGCTTGATCTGCGGTGGTGCCAGTTTCAATGCAAAGGTTTTTGGTTGGAACCGCCCCAGGTTGGTAACCAGATCTCCTTTGACTATAGTCGCGCGTCCTACTGGTAATTCCTGACCATTCACTTCGCGCGCACTCACCACCGGAGCAGCAAAGGAAAGACGCACATTTGGCGCGGGCTTTCCATCAAGTTCAACGACCCGTACGATTACCTCATCGCTCTCCTCCGCTTTCTTCAACGCTAACACTCTCACGCGGCTATCGCTCACCCGCAGGATGGAAAAGCTCTTGCCCAGGGTGCCGTTGTGCTTGTCGCTTTGGAACGCAAGCAACGGTTGATTCAATCGCTGCGCCTGCCAATCAGTCTGTTCCGTCCGCCACGTGCCGCTATGGGCTGCCAGTCCGTAAACAAAGTCATGATGCCCCCAATCCTGGGTGGCTTGATCAGCATAGCCAGCACGAGGGCTAATACCCGGAGTACGCAACAGGGTCAGGCGAAGTGTCTTGTCGTCGGGCTTGTCGGAAGCGTACTTGCAATCAGACAGAACCGTAACGCCGAACGAGCCGCTCCTATCAGTCAAATCAAACCACTGATGCGACGGTACCTCGAATTTCTTTTCGTCGTTGTTACCACGCTCGACGGTACCAATGTCCCAGTTATAAGTTGCGCGCGGATTAGCAGCGGTCAACGGAAAGGTGGCTTTAAGATTTGCTTCACTTGTCTTCCAATCAATCACGTTGCCAAACTCCACGCGATTGCCTGCATCTCCAGCCGACAGTCTAATAGTTTGTTGAAACTTCGAGCCCTCAGTTTCCCTTACAACTTCCACCGCGACGCGCACCGGACCATTTTCACTGACGCGAATCTTTGCCGGCCCACTCACATACGCGCGCGGGGCTTTGATCTGATCGGTCCAGTCCATGTTCCACGCCGGCCACTGCACTGGTTTATCAGTTTTGATTGCCAGCCGAATGGGTGCAGTCAGCAGTTCGCGATCGAGTTTCTTGTCGAAGATATTGCTTACGTCACCATTAGCATCGATCCCGATCCGGTAGCGTGCGTTTTCCAGCGCTGACTCGGAGACCCTCAAGGTCTCACTCGTCGTCTGCGACTCCGCGGCTTGCACGTCGTAAACTGCATAACCAACCGAAGGAACCCTGGCGAGAAACATTAGTTGGGTGGTCCCATCCTTCTCACCAACTACCTGGGCCGGAACCTGTTTGCCGTCCGGACCAAAAACGTTCACAGCCTTGGGGGCAGAGCCAGAAAGATCTACGCTCGCCTCAACCACATCTTCGCGAGCGATGTTTAGTGGGTTGTAAACAACTATAGAAACGCCTTTCGTCTGCGTATTCAACCGCGCAGTAATTGCTTCGGTTGCGCTCGTCAGTACACCAGCAAACTGATTCATAGCGATCACGTCGTCGTTCCAGGAAAACTCAAACGCTTTCGGCGTCGCGGTGCCGGGCAGGATGTCGTGAAATTGCCCACCCATTACCAGCGTCCAGGCTTTATTGAGTCGCTCCTGGGGATACGTACGTCCACCCAGCCAGGCAGCCGCGACTGAGGCCTTCTCAGCAGCGTCGGCCAGTAATTCATTTTTACGGTTCCAACGCTTCTGATAGGTTTGGGATGAGATGGAACCAGCCGAATGATTCGTTAGGAGAAGGTCACCATGGTAAACCGGCAGTCGATCAAGCTGGTCTGCGGGAATATCAAGAAACATTTGCTCGGCAGTGGCCGGAACCACTCGCAGTGGTCCATCACCGACGCTGGTGGGGACACTCGTTCCAGCAGGCGACGCCGGGACCAGTGCTGGATTTCGTGACGCTATTGCTTCCATGAACCGCACTGAATCTTCACGCGGAGCACCGCCCGTATCACCCGTGCCATAGTAGTGATAATCAGTGAAGAGGCCACTTACTTTTCCATTCAATTGAACTCTTCGCGGCCAATCTACGGGATTGTTTCTGTTGTTTGGATCCGCAATCACTGGACTCTTCGTGAGATCTTCCCGCACCTGGCCACCGTAACTGCCGGGATTAAACGCGGCAATGATTCCGTTGCCGTCCGGTCCTTTCCAAACGCCAACATTGAAGGGAATGCCGACCGGAGTCTCTTCGGCCGATTGTGGACCACCGGCTAACGCCGCCGACCCCCAGGTTAGTTTTTGCGTCGAAAACCCCTTCAACCCCATGTGGGCCAGAATTGAAGGCAGGGAGGCGGGAAAACCGAAACAGTCAGGCAACATGTACTCCGCGCTGGTCTTGCCAAACTCGTGACGAAAATACTGAGTGCCGTAGAGAATCTGTCTGATGATCGACTCAGCAGAAGGAGAGTTGACGTCGCCTTCTTCCATTGATGAGCCGGAGGGAAACCAGCGGCCGGCCGCAACGTAGTGTTTCAAACGCAGGTAATCCTCCGGCCAGTACTCCTTCATCATGCGGTAGCGGTTGGCGCCACTGAAATTGAAAACGTAGTGCGGATACTTTTCAAAGAAGGCGAAATTGTCATGCATCGTCTTCGGCAGGTATTCATTGATCACCTGGGGATACTGCCAGCGCCATTGCGTGTCGAGATGAGCGTAGGCGACAACGTAGAGTGTCGGCTCCTTGGTGAGATCGGGACCACTGGCCTTTTGCGCATAGGCGACATTGAGGGTCGCCAGGCACACCAGCAACCAAACCAGTAGGGCTCGCACAATTTGCCGCATTATTTCGCTCCTTTTTGAGGTTGGCCAGAAGCCATGAGAATGCGTGAAAGCTGAGTGCTCTTTCGCCAACCTCGATCAATTTAGAAAGGGAATTTCAGGACGGTCATTATACTCGGGAGCGTCAGTTGAAGTAACTCATCTTGTTATCTGCTTGGCGTTAACAAGCATTGAGCCTCTGCGGTGGGATAACTCCTTATGCCAACCGCCAAGACCGGGTGAAATTTGACTTAGTCGCGACGTTCTAACTAACATTTGAGGCCGTTCTGACCCGTCGAACCAGAAAATCAAACTTAAACTGAATTTGGATGTAGGCGGCGTGTTAACCTTCTGTTGATGTCGTTGTGTTGACGTTAAGCCTCGACGACTCAAACAATCTTAAGACGAAGTCATAGTTCAATGACCATTGGTTTCTCAGATCGACTGAGGGTTCCCGAGGACGTCCTGATTTCCGGCCTGCAATC
>DATFRK010000974.1:0-3633 GCA_035263325.1 Pyrinomonadaceae bacterium
TCGAATTTGGTAGTTCAGCCTCGGTCCTCTATGGTTACAACATTTTTGACAGTGGTGCTGACTTCGTTAAGTTCGCAGTAACGAGTCAGGGGGTCTCGGCGGTGAGCTCAGTACGCGGTATGAATCTGGGATCAGCGCTCAAGTTCAAGGACGGCCGCTTATATGGTTCTAGTGGACGGGTGATCGATCCGGAAGCTAAGACTTTGTTTGGGACGTTCAATACTTCAGGGGTAGCGCTGGCGGTAGACACCACGCTGGGTCGCGTGTTCTTCCTGTCAAATAATTTTGGCTCTGGTCCAACTCAGCTTACCGCATACGATCTCAATACTTTCCTGCCCCTGGGTACGGTCTCCCTTCAAGGTGTTAGCGGCACTCCCAGGAACCTGGTTCGTTGGGGCGCTAATGGCCTTGCATTTTCGACGGTCACTAGCTTTAGCTCGAATAGCACCAGCCAGGTCTATCTGATTCAGTCGGCTCTGGTATCGGACTCCCAACCGATACCCTCGACGTTCCAATTCAATGCCAGCACCTATAGCACTTTTGAGGGAAGCAGCAGTCCAGTCACCGTCACGGTCACTCGCGCTGGAGGTGTTACCGGTGCCGCCTCAATTAACTATGCCACCAGTGATGGCACTGCGACCGCCGGCAGCGATTACACCGCCACCTCCGGCACGCTCAACTTCGCTGACGGGGAACTCAGTAAGACTTTTACCATCCCCATCCTGGATGACGATATCTTTGAAGGAAATGAAACAATTAACGTGACGCTGTCAAATCCCACCGGTGGTCCAACCTTGGGCACGCCTGCGACTGCCGTCGTGACGATAAATGACGGAGAGTCCACGCCATTCGTGTCGGTAAATAGCGTTTCGCTGAACGAAGGTGACTCAGGTACAACCCCTGTAACTTTCACCGTCACGCTATCTAATCGCACGACTAAAACTGTCACGATGAACTATGCCACCGCCGACGGCTCTGCCACAGCCGGCTCAGATTATGTGGCGACCTCCGGAACTCTTACTTTCGATCCGCTGACCAGAACTAAGACCATAACCGTTCTGGTTAATGGCGACCTGGTGCAAGAGGGTAATGAGTTGTTCGTACTAAATTTGAGCAACATAGTGAACGCGTCGAACACTACCTACCAAACAAACGCGTCTATCCTCGATGACGACGCACCGGGTCTCCGCTTTGGCGCCGGCAGCTACAGCGTTAATGAAGCGGATGGTAGGGCGACTTTAACAGTGACTCGCAAAGGTGATACTTCGGGCACAGCTACGGTCAATTATCAGACCCTGGACTTGTCGAACTCTATTCGCTGCGACGACATCATGACCTTGCCGGGGCGTGCGTTTGCCCGCTGCGACTACGCTACTTCGCTTGACACCCTGACGTTTGGTCCAGGCGTCACGGAGAGAACATTCACCATTCCGATCATCAATGATGCTCATGTTGAGGGTCCGGAATCATTCCAGGTGTCGCTGTCTAGCGCGACTGGCGCACCGTTACAAAGCCCCAGCAGCGTTTTCGTGAACATTGTCGATGACGATCTAACAGTCGCGGATAATCCGATCTTCGACTCTACGTTCTTTGTGCGGCAGCATTACCTGGATTTCCTATCTCGTGAACCGGAACAATCAGGACTCGACGCCTGGCGCAATGTCTTGAACAACTGTTCTGACCTAAACAACAACCCGGCTTGCGATCGTCTGACAGTGTCTGCTGCCTTCTTCGGTTCAGACGAGTTTCGCTTGAAAGGTCTCTACGTATTTCTCTTCTACAAAGTAGCCCTGAATCGACTACCTAGCTATGCGGAAATTACCGTGGGCACGCGCCAGGTAACAGGGCAAACACCGGACGAGGTGTATCAGAAGAAGGCTCTGTTTGCGCAAAACTTTGTGCAGCGAGCCGAGTTCACCACGGTGTACGGGACCTTCCCTAATAGCCAGTTTGTTGCTGCGCTGCTATCGCCTTACGGTGTGACGAGCATTGACACGATCGATCCGGCGAATCCTGATACGGGCGCCCAGGTCACCCTTACGCAAAGTGAACTGGTCGATAAATTGAATCAGTCCGTGTTAACTCGCGCGCAGGTGGTGCGGGCGATTGTGCAGAGCAGGCAAATTAGCGATCGGGAGTTTAATGGTGCGTTTGTGGCGATGCAGTACTACGGCTATCTCAGGCGGGCGCCGGAAACTACCGGGTTCCAGGCGTGGCTAAATTATCTCAACTCGCATCCGGGTGACTTCCGCACGATGGTGAACGGGTTCATGAACTCACTCGAGTATCGCTTGCGATTTGGGGTCGCGAATCCCTGAGATTCGCGCCTCCAGCGTTTTCCAATTCTCAACTTCGTTCGTGTATTTGGTGTGCTTTCGTGGATCATGAGTTTTTGGTCATTGACGATCCGCGAACCCACACGAAATCACACGAACGAAAGTTGTGAACTCAAAAACGCTTCACCCCTCACGATCCAGACCCAATCCTCTGTAACGAAATCCTGATTTCTCCCATACTTATTTGAGCAGCAGATTGCTCTTAGAAGAGGTCGGGTGGACCTCGTCACTTGTGAGGCGCAATGCAACTATGCCTCGTGAAGTTGGTCCAACCGTCGGCCTTCGCAAAGCCTTAACTACCGGGGCCGAACTTGCTCACGTAAAGGTCCGTTTGCCCGGACCACGTCCTCGACCTCGCAAATCAGGAGTTTCTCACATGGAAATCGACACCACCGAAAGATTGATCAGCGCCGCCACTCGCTTTGAACACGGTGTGGACAGCACTGCGCCCGTACCGGAACCTTCGCGCCGAGAGAAATACTTGTCGCGCAATTTGGCCCGGACGAAGGCCAATTTGCTGGCCAACGAGGCAGTGGCCGCAGGCGCACCGCCCGCGCCGTCTCAATCGTTGGCCCAGCTGGCCCAGGAACGGATCATCGGCTCCAGCGATCTCTTCGATATCAACTACCTCGAACTCGCCATTGCGATGGGGCGTAGTGTGGCGCGCATGGAAATTGGTACCGCTCATGCTACTGGCTTTCTCGTTGGGCCAGGACTCCTGATGACCAATCACCACGTGCTGGAGAACGAAGCGGATGCGACCCGCGCCCTGGCCCAGTTTGACTACCAGGACAACGCGAGTGGCGAGCTACTCGTCCGGCAGGACTATCACTTGAATCCCAACCAGTTTTTCCTGACTGACCCGACCCTCGACTTCACCATCGTTGGAGTCGACGACAAATCGCTTCGTAACCGCGCCTTAAGTGATTATCCCTGGGTAAAGTTGATTGCCGACCTGGGCAAAGCCGAGAAGGGTGATGACGTAAATATCATTCAGCATCCTCGCGGCGGCCTCAAGCAGATTGCTTTTCGCCGCAACGAGGTAATTGAAATTCCCGACGGGCAAAAAGATTTTCTCTATTACACGACTGATACTGATCCTGGATCGTCCGGGTCGCCTTGCTTCAACGACCAGTGGGAACTCATCGCCTTGCATCACTCAGGCGTCCCGAAAATGAATGAACAGAAACAGATCCTCAGGCTCGATAACCAGGTTTGGCGCAAAGGAATCGATCCAGCGGCACTCATTCAGTGGATTGGCAATGAAGGTGCTCGCGTTTCGGCCATCGTTGCGGCC